>JAUXDO010000078.1 GCA_030618315.1 Candidatus Peregrinibacteria bacterium
TGTGATTGTTGACATTGATAACAAAAAGATTGGTGAAGAATATATCTCTAACTTTTGCTGGCCAGAAATCCAATTCGATGATGAAGAGATAAAAGACTTAATGGGTGAGCAGTATGAGAATTACTTTGATGAGGAGGGCTGAATTGGTTCTCCTTTAGCTTGAGAATTTTCAAATAAAAAAATTAAAAAACCTTTTAACTTATTCAAGTGATATTAATTAGAAGTTATTAGAGGAGTCAGCCCGCTGATATATAAGGAAAAGCAGGAAAACAAGTTCGTTTATAAACAATTAATGGGGTTAGAAAAAACCCCCGAAAGATTTATCAAAACATATCTTCAAGGGGTTTTAAAAATACTTTAAACTATTATGTAAAAATCATTTTACAGTAGGGATTATATTCCTGAATAATGTAACATTAATGACATCCGTTCGCAATGTGAAAACAATCTTTTTGCCGTCGGGTGACCAATCAGGTACCCTGATCGAGCTTTTCACAGGTAAATTCTGGCTCAAATCTATCTTCTTTACTGGACCGCCTGAAGCGGGACAAATGAACATGCATTGCTTAGAATTCTCTTGGGCATAGGTTCCGTCGGTTAGCATTTTTTTTCCATCAGACGACCACGATGCATATCCGACATCCAAAGCAGCAATATGGCTTTCACCCGTTTCAAGATTAACAACCATAAGGTTACTATTATTTTCTAAGAACGTTAATTGTTTAAAATCCCTGGAGCATTTCAGTTGCCTGATAAAAACTGCTCCCGTATCCTGATTTGGACGGTAAACATAACGTTCTTTCTCTGTTTCGAGATCCAACTCTACAATACCTGCGCCTTTGTCTGCATATCCTGTTTTGCTAAGAAAAATAGAATTACCACTGCCACTCCATTCAAATTGCGTCCATTCCTCAACCTTAATCGGTGTTGTCTCCCACTTTTCAGGATCCAGACTCAAGCGGTAGAGAAACCATTTCCCCTGTTTATCAGCACCTACCATACCGATCGCACTGTTGTCTGGTGTCCATCTCAAGTACCCATAACCATAATCTTTGGGTACGGTGAATTCACGTGTATTACTCCCGACAACGATTATGCTGACTCCGCCAATGTTAGGATTTCCCCTCAAAAAGGCGAATGATTTTCCATCGGGTGACCACACCGGAGTACCATTGTGACCTGTTGGTGTGTATTCAAGCTGTGTGGGTTTACTAACAGGCTCATCTGTAACCGGATCTATGTCCATTAGATATATATCGGAGATTCTGACCCAATCCCAGGTTGCAAGTCCATTCTCCGTCCAATTCAATAGATATGAATTTTTCATTCCATCTCGAATCAGGAAAGGCTCACCTAATACATCTCCATCTTGGAAATCAACTCCCCAGAGAGCCCAACTACCATGCCTTTGACTAAAGAAAACAATGTTTTTGCCATCCGGAGACCACCTGGGATATTTTTCCGAAGCGGGATGACTGACAAGGGGTCTTGGATTTTCACCATCGGTACCTACAATATAAATATCAGCTTTTTCTCCGGGTACTTCATCGGTGTATAGTATATACCTCCCGTCCGGTGATATACTTGCAGTTGCATATGATCTCCCAACGCCCTGTTTCACTTTCTGTAAAGTTAAAAGTGTTTTAAAGTCTCCGCCATCTTTGGAGTAAAAACCTAGTTGAGGGGCATTATCTGGACTTCCTTTAATTGTCAGAATTGCACTTCCATCCGGCAACCAGGCATTCGGGATGTAATATTCCTCTTTATCACTTGCAAGGATCCGGGATTCACCGCCCAAAGTTGTTACCGTCAAACTGTTACCGGCTGCACCTTCTTTGTCTACACAAGATGAGTAGTATACAATTTCTTTACCGTTGGGTGATAAAGTGGGGTGGTAGGTCCAACAATACCCGTTTACAACATCCCAGGTATGATTTGTAATGAACTTGACATCTTTTGTTTCCAGATTATATACAATAATATTCTGTCCCTTCATAAACTCAATGCCTATCCCCATTTTACCATCGGGAGAAATTTCATATGGCTGAAAAGCCATGCCGGGTTTCTCCCATCCTCCAAGTTTAACAACAGATAGATCTTTTGGTGGTTCCTTCTTTAGCTCATCCAGTCGTAACAGAGCAGTCGCTACCTGCTCTTTCTGGCTGGAATATTTTTGTACCACCAGCTCATAGGCTTTAATAGCCTCGGCTTTCCCCAGCTTCTCATAGCAGAATCCTATATGAAGCTGAGCCTTTGCTGCTATTTCCAGTTCCTTGCTGTACTCTTTGACAATCTTCTCATATAGCGAAATAGCTTTCTGCAGGTCTCCCTCCGATTCTTCGAGATATAATGCTTTCTCGAAAACTTTGCCAGCCTCTTCCTGGGCGTAAGTAATACCCGTATAAACCAATATTACAAAAAGTCCTAATAACAAAATCATTTGATTTTTAGCTTTCATAAGGCACCTCTTTTATTTTATGTTCATCATCAATTTACTGTATCGCAAAAAGAAATGTGTTAAGCAATTGTAAAGAGTTATCATAAAAATTATGAAGAAGGTGGATAATCAAGGTATCAACTTATAACCCACACCCCAGATATTTATGATATGTTTTGGATTAGAAGGATCATCCTCAATCTTTTTTCGAATGTTTGCAATATGGCTATCGATGGTGCGGGATGAAACCACTATTTCATCTTCACCCCAAATCGCATCTAATAAATCATTTCGAGTAATAACCTGTTCCTTTTTCATAATCAAGATTTTCAGCATCCTGTATTCAAGCGGTGTCAGCTCAATACTCATTTCCCCTCTATAAGCTTCATATTTTCTAAAATCCAAATGGATGTCACCTATTGAACATATGTTAAGCTCATCTAAAAGATCTTCAGTTCTTCTCAGTATGGCTTTCACGCGAGCAACTACTTCTCGAAGGCTGAATGGTTTTGTTACATAGTCATCAGCGCCAAGCTCAAGACCTAGCACCTTATCAATCTCTTTATCTTTAACTGTTAGCATTATGATGGGTGTACGATTGCCTTCTTTGCGCAGTTGCTTACAGACCTCAAATCCATTTAGTTTAGGCATCATTACATCCAGGATGATTAAATCAGGCATCTTATCCCTTGCTGCATTTAGTCCTTTCTCTCCATCTTCAGCAGGAATCACTTCATAACATTCGGATTCAAGCTCATCTTTCAGACTTAGCAAAATGCCGGGTTCATCTTCGACAATCAGAATCTTTTTTTTCATTTCATCCTCATAATTTTGGATTCACGATAGGAACAAAAATAGTGAATGTTGAACCTTGTCCAAGACTACTTTGTACTTCTATTCTACCGTTATGAGCCTCAATGGCATGCTTTACCAGAGCTAAGCCTAGACCTGTACCTTTAACTGACTGCTGCGTTGAAGGCGGACCTTGAAAGAACTTATCGAATATTCGATGAAGATTTTCCTTGGGAATGCCAATGCCCCAATCTTTCACCTCAATAATAACAAAGTCTGGGTCCTTTTTAAGGTAAACTTCTACGAATCTTGAATCAGGCGAAAATTTAATCGCATTATCTAGCAGGTTATTTAAACATTGAGATATAGCATCCCTATCGATCGAGATTGAAGGGATTTCCGGATCGAAATTCTTTCTAGTTTCTATCCGCTCGGGGATGTAGTCATTATTAAATTCATCAATTGTGCGGTTAAGCCAGGAAGTTATATCGGTACTTTCAAAAATGTACTCCTTTTTACCTTCTTCAATTTTAGAAAAATCGAGAGTATTTTTCACTAGCTGTGTCAACTTATTTGCGTCTTGCTCAATGATAGTAAAATATTCGTGCATTTTTTCAGGGCTTTTAACTTTTCCAGCTATTAATCTCTCGGTAAGTGCCTTGATGGAAGTCAGAGGCGTCTTTAGTTCGTGAGAAACAGATGCGATAAAGTCGGATTTTATTGCTATGATTTCACGCTCTCGGCTGATGGTCCGGATTAACAGTGACGTTCCAAAAATCAATATCATTAGTAGAGTTAAAATGGACCAAAAATAATAATTTTTAAAAAGATTTATTCCAAGCTCATTATTCGAACTCACTCGTGAAATCTGGATTTTCCAGGGAGGGAAATAGTCATCAAATTCACTAGTAACAGAAATTGGATCTTTTTTTTGATGTGCTTCTCCCAAAAGAATTCCCCCGTTTAAATCTGTAATGACGACATTAAATCGCTCATTCAGAAAAAGGTTGTCAACAATAGGTTGCAGCCACTCTCGGATCATCCGATCATTATTCCATTTGACACATAGCATCCCAGAAATAGGAACAGCAGTAATCAGAAAATCCTCTCTTTGAATCCTTCTGGAAAAATGGAAGGACCTCGTTTTCGATTGGTTTTTCAATTCCTTCAAAGATGGAATGATTTCAACTTCAATTTGTTTTCTATCTTTCCATTGTTTGGCTCGCAATCGATATTTTTTTTTCAATATGTCATAATTCTTTCGTAGATCTTGATTACTGCTAAATACCTGTTCTTTATAGATTAATTTGTTAATAATCTCGGTTGACATTTCTGTGTACATATGAAACTGGTTTTCATTTAAATTCATTTCTCCATTAAGGATTTTCTCATACAAAGTCAGAGCTCTTGCCAGGGCTTGTTTTTTATTTCCAGAGTTTCGGTTACAATCGATAAGTTGAAGTTCTGCTGTTATTACCAATGGCAGTTTGGATGATGTCAGGCTTAAAGGATACTGTTCAATTATTCTTTTATAAGTATCGGTTGCTGAGACAATTTTCCCTGATTTTTTTTGAACTCTTGCTAAATCATTCAGCATCTGTGCTTTTAGATTATATTCAGAAACTCTATTGAACAGTTCCGTATATAGAGTAATAGCTAATCCGAAGTCCTGATTAACAAATTCTGCTTTTCGGGATCGTGTTAATATGCTTTTCTGAATCGAAGTTAATGAAGGCTCTAAAATTTCCGTTACATCAGGAGCGTTTTGGAGTAAAGGGAAAAAAGCTTCTCCTTCTTCGAAAATAACGAACACCTGATCAACCGGTTGATTCTTAGTAAGTATGAGATTTAAATTCTTTCGCATTGCTGTATAATCTTTATCGCTAAAAGCTGTCAGTTGAGCAGTGTTCTCTAAAAGTTCTTCAATAATTTTCAGTTGATTTGAAAATTGTTTTTTCAATAGCATCATTGCGTTTTGTTGTTCCTCAAGAATCTTCTGCTCAAGCCGGTATTTTTCATTTTTAATAGCTAAGATGCCGAAAGTACTCAATGCCAAAGAGGGAAGTACAATTGTAAATAGGAAAATTATGATAAGTTTCTTCTGCTGCCGAAATAGGTTCTTAAGTAAAGTCATAGGGATAACACCGACAAATAAAAGCTATTAATAAGAAATATAACAAGAATAAATCTTTAAAAAAATCAAGGAACTGTTAAGAATGTGTCAAGAAATAGGTCGATTATGTACTATGGGAACTGTAAATAATTTTTTAACACTGCAGTTAAGACTTACTCTTAGATCTTTTGTTAGGTTTATCTCGCATTTGCGGAACTAAGCCCGGTGCACAAGTACCGTTTTTTTTGTGTCTAACATCGCCTTTCAAAATTCTTAAAAAAATATTTAGAAACTCGTTTCTCTATAGAAAATTAGAAAAAACTTATCAACGTTTGAAGTTGATCTGAGAATTTGGCGGGCGCCGTTTCTAGGTACCCAAGTTGGGAAGATTTCTGGATTCGTTACCCTGCTTAATAACATAGTTAGGTGTATTTTATTACTTGCCAATCACCAATAGTGGCAAAACGT
>JAUXDO010000045.1 GCA_030618315.1 Candidatus Peregrinibacteria bacterium
CTTCTGAAAAATTAGGTTATTTAATATAGAAAATGAAAAAATTGATTTTATAAATTTTATTTATGCTTTAGCTTAGCTAATTAATCGTTTTATTTGTTCTTTGACATATTGAAAACCAATAATTTGAAAAGATTCTGTAAGTGTAATTCGCAATAGGAGGTATATTATGAAAATAAGGGTTCTTGAAGTTAAAGAAAAAGGAAAAGTAGATTTGCTATCAGATCCTAAACCAGAAAGCAGCTGGTGCAAGGATGGTGTAATCCGTTGGGTGAATGTTGAACATGCTACCAAAGATGAGCTTGTAGATCTTTTAGATAATCTAAATAGCAAAGGAGAATTTATTGCTGATTTGATTACCGGAGATAATTGGTATGACTGGATTGAACAGGATGATTTTTTTGTTAAAGCTAATGCAGCACCAACTGCCTGGTTCAAAGATGAAAAATGGTATCACCTGGTTGCACTGCCGGAAACCATAATAACAATTCATAAAAGTGAAATACCTCTAATGGGAGAATTTATAAAACGCTGGTGGCTTGACCGACCAGGGCCAGACCATGATATGAATTCAGTTATGGTTCATGTTGTAAGGACATTCATTGATGAAGAAGCAATAAATTTTTATCGATTAAGACTTGAAATTGAAGAACATAGTGAGGGATTAAAGCAAGGAGATAAAAGATATACAGTCGAACATTTAGAAGCGTTGATGACTAAATGTCAACACATGCTGACTGTTTTTTACGAGTATCAAGTCTTGGCGGAAAGTCTGGAATTTAATTTAAGTATTCCTATTTCAGCAGAATCGCTTTCAACAGTTTATAGAAGTAAAGCTAATCTCATTAAGACGTTTAGAGAAGGTGTAGAATATTTAAAGCAACGTTTGGTGGAGCTTCATAATCAGCATCTAATGGATCAACAGGGAAAAACAGAGAGTCGTATCCGCGTCCTTACAATAATTTCAGCCATATTCATGCCTCTGACGTTAATTGCCGGTATTTATGGTATGAACTTTCAGAATATGCCGGAATTGGATGATACTTACGCTTACTTCATTGTACTTGCCGTGATGTTAACTGTTGCCATTACAATGTTAGGATTTTTTTACAAGAAGGGATGGTTCAAGTGAATTTAAAATTCAAACCTTTTTGAATTATATACCATTTTGAAGCTTAATTGAAATGGACTGCTATCAGTGTATCATCTTGTTCGCCGCTATCCAATAGCTTTAAAACACCTGTCATTTTACACTTTATTACACTTCCACGATCAACTTGAGTCTGAAGTACAATTACAGCCTGTAAACTCACCACCGGTGATCGACCGCTTTCTCCTACTTTCCCATATACCACTAAGATGTTATTGTGCCCTCCTGCCATCGGGTGTATTTTTCTCAGTATGAAGGATGAGAGCTATGTGCATGTTGTTGTTGATGATCCTTCAGCGAGGAATGGGCTTGCACATCCGTTGCGCGTTGAGGTCTAGCAGCACTGGCCGCAATAACAAGAAAATAGAGAACGATGAAATGATAATTATATAATTAATAGTCTATTAATTTTGATAGGAGGTTCATAATGAAAACAAAATTATACATACTTCTGATATCCAGTCTAATATTAAATTTTACCAATTTAGCTTTAGCTGACACAATAATTCTTAAAGATGGAACAGTACTTCAGGGAACTCTGAAATCGGCAACCGAATTTACAATAATGTTCGAAGTTAATGGTGAAGTAAAGGAGTTTAAGATAAACGATGTAACCAATATAACATTTACGTCCAGAGTTGAGCAAGTTTCTACAAAAACCTCGGTAGTTAATTCGGGTGCAGTAATCATACCTGCAAATACTAAAATAACAGCAAGAACAAGCGAAGATATTAGCACTTCTTCTCATCAGGAAGGCTCAAAAGTAACCGCAGTCTTAGAACTGGATCTTATTATTAATGATCAAATCATTGTGCCTAAAGGGAGTACACTTTATGGCATAGTAACAGAATCAATCGGAGGCAGAAGAGTAGGTAAGCAGAGTATAAAAATCATATTTAATGAAATTGTTATTAATGGCAAAACTGTGGCAATTGTTACAGATCCTATAGGTGCTGAAGGGGGAAGAGGCCAAACCGCTAAAATTATAGGGGCAAGTGCACTTATTGGTGCGGCTGCAGGAGATGCAGGAAAAGGGGCATTAGTAGGCACCGGGCTTGTGTTGCTGGCTGGTGGAAAACATATTCAAATACCTGAAGGAACCTTATTTGACTTAGTTATAAAACAAGAAGTGGAAACGCAATAAAAAATAATTAAGAATGATTTAATCTTTAACAAATAAGTAGTAAGTTTAATTCTATAGGAGAATTAATGCCTAATCTTTTAAAGGAATAGTCCGTACGATTTTATGATGAAGAATTCAATTGAATATATTCAATCAATTAAGTTTAGCCACCTGATTTTGTTCTGGATCATTTTAATTCCATCGGATTATTTGATAGGACAAACGGCAGATAGTACAGTTAATATTGTCAATAATCAAATATGGTTAGATTTTTACCCTCACGTCTATATAAATGAAAAACTGGAATACTATGGTGATTTTGGCTACAGAACAGTATTAGATGATTATAGCTGGCATTGGATATACACACGTCCCTCTGTTCGATACCACGTATCCGATTTGTGGGAAGGCCACGGGGGTGTAGGACTATTTTATGAATTTAATAAATTTTCTGTTAACCGCTTCGAGGTCAGGCCCTGGCAGGGATTAAAAATAAACTGGCCAAGGTTTGAAAGGTTGAAGTTTTACCACTACCTGAGGCTGGAAGAACGAATCTCTTTTTTAACAAATGATTGGAAAGCGAGTTTTGATTTTCGATTGAGGTATAAACTAGCGGGCCAAGTCATAATAATAAAATCCAACTCAAATTCGTTCTGGTTTATTCCCTTTTATGCCGAGCTCTTTATCCCGGTATTTGATGAAGTAGAAGAATTTTTTAGAAACCGTAGCAGAGCCGGTATAGGTTTAGGATATAACCATTCGAAAGAATGGCGGTTCGTTTTTATTTATAACCGGCAGACTTCCCGGAGTGGCCCTGATGAAGATTTGACTATTTCGGATAATATTTTCCGATTAGAAGTAGGGCGTCTGTGGAATTTTAAAACCTTAATAAAATTTTAATTGGAGGTAACGATGTTCTTCAAAACCATAAAAATATTTCTATTCATTACTTTTTTAATTTTTCTATTATGTGAGCTAGTTGTTGCTCAGGATGAAGGCGAAATAATAGAATCTTTAGTTGATGAGTCAGACAGTACCGTTGATAGAAGTCTTTCTTTTAATGGATATCCATATGCTTACTATACCCCGGAAACTCAGTTAGCAATTGGTGTAGGAGGAATTTTAATATTCTATACATCCGATCACATAGATATGTTACCTTCAAAAGTAACCCTCAGTGGATGGTATTCTACTAACGGTCAATATAATATATCACTTAAACCTGTAATATACTTTTCACACAATAAAATATATCTTGAATTTCCTTTTAGTTTCGGTCATTATGTTGATAAATTTTGGGGCATAGGAAATAACACTGTTGATACAGGAAATGAACAATATACGCTTAATGAATTTTCAGCTACATTAACCTTCCAGGTGCCACCTATTGCATTTTTAGCTGATCGAAGCGGAATTATATTTGATTATAATGATACAGAAATTGAGGATAAGCAAAATAATATTTATCTGATAGATAATGAAGTAACCGGAAGTAACGGTGGTACGCTTTATGGATTTGGAACTGACTTAGTGTGGGATACAAGGGATAATATATTTTTCCCTAATAGTGGTGGATATCAATACTTTAAAGTGGTCGTTTATCCTGAATTAGGTGATTATGTTTTCTACACATTTGAGGTTGATGTAAGGCATTACAATTCTTTTTCTCCGGATCATGTTATTGCTAGTAATTTTTATTTTACTCAAGCTCTAGGTGATGTGCCATTTTATAAATTACCTGCACTTGGGGGTCAGAACCGTATGCGTGGTTATTTTGAAGGTAGGTACAGAGATAAGGATTATATGACATTGCAATTGGAATACCGTCAATATTTTTGGTGGAAATTTGGATTTGTTGTTTTTGCTGGAGTGGGAGATGTTGCACCTGAACTGACCAAATTTACCTTGAAAGGTTTAAAATATAGTTATGGTTTAGGTATACGTTTTCTATTCAATAAAGAAGAAAAAGTAAATCTAAGAATGGACATCGGCTTTGGTAATGATGGAAATAGTGGAATCTATTTTGGTATTGAGGAGGCGTTTTAGATTTTGGGATTTGCATCATTGATTTGTATAAGTTTAGTGCTGTAAAATAAGTACATTGTTCTCAATATTAATTAACACACTAATTAACATCGATGTTTAAATAATATCTTGAGATTCTTGAACATTTCCGACAAATCGGGGTGACTATTTTAAGTTTGTTATTTGGTTAATAATCAGTAAGAAGCCTGAAAAGGCAAACTATAATATTATCTGGAAAAAATATAACTATGAGTCCACATAGCACTCATCAATTAAATCTTTTATCACTGTATCTCGTGAAGAAACTTGTTGGTTTAATTAAAGAATTTATGTTCGTTCTTTTAATACCACTTCTACTTTTCTTGTTATCTATATCAATTGCTGCTGCTGGTAATCAACAAAAGAATCAGGATTCTTCAAAAGAGTATATTTTTATCAGCGACACTCAGGGAATGTTAAATGCTGAATACCTGTGGAATATAACTAATAACAACCAGGCAGTAAGACAGTTAATATTCAGCGATATAATTGAACATAATCCAAGCTCAGTTTTTCACATGGGTGATTTAGTCACGGAAGGGTATCATAATCCTAGTTGGAACACAATTGATATATTCCTTGATAGCCTGAGCGAAAAAAAAATCCCCTTTTACCCGGTTATGGGAAACCACGAACTTATTTTTCTGCCGGTTAAAGGAGAAAAAAATTTCCAGAAGAGATTTCCCCAGCATTCACGGACAGGTTATTCTGTTCGGGTTGATTCTCTGGCTGTTGTATTACTCAATTCCAATTTTGGAAATATGAGTGATGAAGAAATTTCCAAACAAAATAATTGGTATAACGATGAGCTGGATGAATTAGAACGTGATTCCTCCATCCAAATAATTGTTGTAGGAACTCATTATTCTCCATATACCAATAGTACCCGTGTAGCTCCGTCGGAAAATGTGCAGCAATATTTTGTACCGGGTTATTTAAAATCGAAAAAGGCTAAGTTATTTTTTACCGGGCACACACACGCGTTTGAACATTTTATTTTAGAAGGGAAAGATTTTCTCGTAATCGGTGGCGGGGGCGGTCCCCAACAGCCCTTGCTGGTTGGCGATGATGCACGTTATTTAGACAATTTTAATAGTGAAGATAAATATCGGAGATTTCATTATATAAGCCTTATAAAAGAAACAGATGGTTATTTGTTAAATGTAATTATGATTGATTCGACTTATTCAACTTTAGAAGAAGCGTATCAATTGAATTTGAAAAATTGATTATCCTATATTTGCCCGGCCAGATGTGTGTTAGAATTCTGATTATTAATCATTGTATTGAGTTTCCGGCATTCTATGGAAATAGTGGAATTTACTTTGGCATTGAGGAAGCTTTTTAGATTTTGGAATATTGTATCATTGAATTACATAAATGTAGTGATACAAAATTAGTAACGTTTTTTATAATTTTGATTAATTATTATAAGAGTTAATATGGTATCTCGAGTTACAAATTTTTTAATCTTCCTTTCATTATCACTATTGATATTAAGTTGCAGGATCACGAAGATAACATTACTTCAACCACCTCCTCTTATTGATAACCTTCCCCAAATTGAAACCGGTTATTACACTGCACATAGGATTGAAGATGGAAAAGTTAATGAGGAACGAGGGAATAACTTTCTTGGTGAGGGAATTTATTTTTACCGGGATGAGTACCTGGTCGATTCAATATACTTTATAGGTGTTCACGGTGCATTTTTACCAAACTATTATATCAAAAGTAGAATTGTAGATTCCAAGGTAGAGCATTTTTGGGTGAATGCAGATAAGAGCAGTGATAGGGGAGTGATAATTTTTGAAAGAGGAAACTCAAAACATCAAATGCTCACCTTATACAAAGAAAATGAAAAACAGGAAGTTGAATTAAGATATATATTCCATGAGCCATTAAAGAAAACAGATGAAGAAGTACTTATTGCTCATAGGGGAACTTGTTATCAACCGCCTTTTAACGACGAAGGAATCTATCCGGCAAACACAATTCCTGCTTTTGAGAGTGCATTGCATTCAGGCTATGAAGGATTCGAATTAGATGTTAGAGTAACCAAGGATAAAAGATTTATTCTTAGTCACGATGTAGATCTCGGTGTAATTTCGAGTATTAACAGTAATATTAATACGATGAATTTGGATGAGATAGTCGGAATTTTGGTAACAGCAAGTACCACTATACCAGAAAGGAGAATTGCTTCTGCAAATGCACTAATTGCTGCAAACTTACCTTCACTTAAGCAAGTTCTCGATAAATATATTGATGATCCTCGTTTAAAAACTATCACAGTAGATATAAAGCCCGATCCTGAGGATGATATACTTTTAGCGGCTGAATATGATTTTAAAGGAATGAGTGAGGAAAACCAGAAAAAAATATTGTTTCTTACTAGAACACAGAAAGTTGCTAAGGGATTACGAGATATAGCCCCATACTCTACTATTGGATTGGAAGGCTCTAAGGGTATAGAAGTTTTTGATGAACCGGAAAAGTATCTTCCTGAAGCAGTTAAATTGCCAAGGCTATCACATAATGCTATTTCACTCAATGCCAGGTTAATGTTAACAAGATTTGATGATCATGAAGAGAGCATTTATGATATGAAAAGACTTGTTGAAATTGCACACCATTTTAATTACAAAGTTGTTGGGTGGACAGTTAGTGATGAAGACAGGATGAACAAACTTCGAGAAGCAAATGTTTTTTCTGATTATGTATTAAGTGATGCGCCTTTTTATAAATGGGCACTTCAGGAAATGAAGTATTATGAACAGAAGAAATAATTTACAAACCGTAGAAGAGATAAATAGCTATGCCTTTGTGTAAGTAATCAATCACTCCATCGAATCCATTTGATTTTTCTACATGCACATCAAGTTTATAAACATTGTAATCTATCCCGGCAGCAAAATTGTTGAAAAATCTGTATGTCACCCCTACTCCAAAATCAGTAAGCGATCCGTCATAGGTACCAAGATTAACACCGAAGAGATCGAGGTAAACGGAGAGGAATAACCTAGTCCATATATTGTAAACAGTATAAAAATTAAAAACCGGAATTGGTAATGTCTCATCTATATCCTCGGTATTCTCTCTTATATTGGATTTGTTTTCAACGAATAGCTTATAAAATAGAACGCTGAATCCCAAACCAAGCCCTGATTCAATATCTTCAGTATTAACAATCGAGAATCGGTAACCAAACTTTAATAAAGATATATCATTTTTTGCGTAAGCTTGAGAATTAACAGGTATAATCAAATCGCCAATTTGAATCTCCGTTGTTACTTCCGTTGTTCCTTCACGAGAGCTTGTATAATAGCCAGCGTAGATTGAATGGTGTTTACTAAATCTAAAATATGCATCAAGTCTTAATAATGTTTCATTCTTTGGTAACTGAAACGATTGTTCCAGGTTTACTGTTGATCCAAGTCCTAAAGTCTGTGATGTAACCTGCGCCTCGGAGGTAAAAGTTGGTAAAAACAAACCCACCCATAAACCAAATCGGTGCGGAGGTTCATATTCGCTCATAGTGCTACTTGAGGAATCAATTTCCTCTTGAGAAAATAGTGGTGTGGTTAGTATAAGTATTGTAAACCAGCAAGCCGATATAAAAAATTTCCACATTGTAATTGTAATATAACAAGATTACATTAATTAATATAGACTGCGTTTCAAATTATGATACATTATGATAAGACTTTCACACAATGCAATTTCTGTTAATGCCGGGTTAATGTTAATAAGATTTGACGATTATAAACAGAGTATATTTCAGAGTATATTTGAAATGCAAAGACTTGTTCAAGTTGCTCACCACTTTAATTACAAAGTAGTTGGATGGACAGTTAATGATGAAGATAGGATGAACAAGCTAAGAGAAGCCGAAGTATTTTCTGATTATGTATTAAGTGATGCACCTTTTTACAAATGGGCTCTTCAGGAAATGAAGTATTATGCACAGATAAAATAAGAAAAAAATAACATAATAGATAAGGCTGGTAACTGACTTCAACCCAACATAATACTCAATAAAAAACCCACGCCTAATTATTAAGCAGTGGAACAAATCCAAAACTAACTTCGCCAATAGGGTGGTAGGATCCCATAGCCCCCATCGAAAACCAGATCAGCTGCAAGCTCTCTTAAAGGTTTTTCTGATTTTCTATAGAAAACCCGTTTCAAAATATTTTTTTATTATAAAATTTTTAATCTAAAGGAAGGCCTTTGCCTTCATTTATCATCATACTTATTTTTTGATTCATTCATACTGTAGCTTTACATCGAAATACTTTACAAAGGCTTCCTTTAATGATTCAATGATCTGCTTAACTTTGGTATACGGTTTTTTCACAAGCTTACTGATCTCATTCAACTTGAATCCCTGCATCAGTAGATTCAGAATCTTTTGTTGTAGTTTGTTTAACTTCTCCATAAATAACTTGCAGTCTATCCTGGAGGTAAAGAACTCTTCTACAGTTGTACGGTTATTCAATCTTCGATTAGGTAGTTCATCATTGTAGTCTAACTTCTCGAATCTTCCATCCCACTGATGCTTCTGATTCATTATATCCCTTTTACTTGTGCCGCCACCATTCTTACCAACAAAACTGCGGCACCAAAGTTCTTTCTTTCTCATCTGTAAATACTTTCTGAGAGTAGTAAGGTCTGGTTGCTTACCATTAGCCACCAACCTCTGGTGATAAGAAAAACACTGGCAAACGAGTTCCTGCCTTAAATCAATAAACTCGTGCCGTGGGATTTTATAGCCTGATAGTTCAACATTAGCAGATCTG
>JAUXDO010000010.1 GCA_030618315.1 Candidatus Peregrinibacteria bacterium
GAATCTGAATATAAAGAGTGCTTATTGAAAGCTGAGCGTTTACTTGATATAATCTAAACCTAAAAGGGCTTTAATATTTAATGGATTAAAGACATGATAATATCTATAAACGGTAAAATTACTGATGAAAAACGGGCAAAAATGCCTGTTACTAGTGAAGCATTTCTTTTTGGATATGCTGTTTTTGAAACAATCCGCACTTATAAAGGAAAGGTTTTCCGTCTGGACGATCACTTGGCACGCCTATATATGTCTGCTGATGTAATGGGGTTTAAGCCGAAATGGACTTATAAAAAAGTTTATACTGAAGTTAGTAAAGTTTTGGATAAGAGCAAATGGAATAAGTCTAAAATCAGAGTAATTCTAACAAAAGACGATTTGATTGTTATGGTAGAACAGCTTAAAGAAAAGCCGTCTGCAATGTACAAAAAAGGAGTGAAATTAGTATCTTTTCATGGCAAAAGAAATGTGCCATACGCCAAAAAACTTGCAGATGCTTTCTGTTATCTTGCTAAGCAGCACGCTTTATCTTGCGGAGCTTACGAGGCGCTACTTGTCGACCCAAAAACTTATGTTCGTGAATGCGCTTATGCCAATATTTTCTGGGTAAATGGTACTAAAGTTTTTACTACAAATAAGGAAATTTTATTTGGAATTACGCGAGAAACAGTTGTGGAACTTGCGGAAGATTGTGAGTTTAAAGGTGCAAAATACAAGTCATTACTGCGTGCTGATGAAGTTTTTATCACACAAACAACAAGCGGAATACTTCCTGTAGTAGAAATCGACGGTCAGAGAATCGGAACAGGCCGACCTGGTCCTGTCACCAAAAAATTGATGAAGAAATTCGAAAAATTAGTTCGCAGAAAATAGATTTAAAACTTAATTAAGACTTGTAGGACTATTAGGATTTTTACGACTTGTAGGATTTTAATGAAATTACATGTATATCATCCTAATAGTCGTAATAATCTTACAAGTCATAATAGTCCTAAAGTTTAGTTTTCAAGTTTTCAAATTTTCATATAATGTTAAGACATGAATTTAACAGGATCTAAAATCATGGGGATATTGAACGTTACGTCTGATTCTTTTTCAGGAGATGGGGTATACGATAATTTTGAACCACGATTATTAAAGTTAATCGAAGACGGCGCAGATATCATCGATATTGGCGCGGAATCAACCGGTCCCGGCTCAAAAGATGTATCACTCGATGAAGAAATGAATAGGGTAAAGCCAGTAATCAACTACATCTCAAAAAACAAATTAACAGATAAGGTTGAGTTTTCTATCGATACCTACAAAGCACCTGTCGCTAAATATGCCCTTGAAAACGGTTTTAAAATCGTCAACGATGTAACCGCGATGCGCGGTGATTCTGAAATGATTGATGTATTAATCGAATATCAACCACAAATCATTCTGATGTATTCAAAAGATGACACGGCGCGTACAACATCTGAAGCAATTAAATACGATGATGTCATCGCAAGTATAAAAACATTCCTTATCGGTCGAATTGTCGAATTAGTTGATGCCGGATTTGATGAAGATAACATCATTGTTGATCCGGGAATGGGAATGTTTGTTTCCGCTGAACCAAAATACAGTTTTGAGATTATCGAAAGATTGCTCGAATTAAGACAGCTCGGATACCCAATATGCATCGGAATTTCCCGAAAATCATTTTTAGGCGCCTGCCTGCCGGACAGGCAGGGAAAAATGGAAGACAGAGAAAAACCATCGGTTGAATGGAGTTTAAAAGCTATCGAAAATGGCGCGAGTATTGTGCGAATGCATAATGTTGAGATATTAAAAAAAGCCCTTTGATGAAAACCTGAAAATGTGAAAAAGAAATAGTAATCATTTTCACTTTTTCAAATTTAACAACCTCATCAAACTAATTCTATACGTTAAACTTCAAAATACTCAACATCATTCTCACTTTTTCACTTAGGCAACATCTCTACGCCACCTTCGTTTCTCTTTAGATTTTCTTTTGTTTCCAAGCTGACGGTCACCACATGATGATTGTCTGATGCAATGATGTTCAATGAATTTCGCATCAATCAATTTTTTAAGTTCAACTAATTTAATTGCATCAAATTTTCCCTGAACATCTTCACCTTCTTCGAGTAAGAACATTTCTTTTGGGACCCTATTTGTAGAATCGAAGACAGCTAATTCATCAAATTCTGCAATTCTACTGGTTTCAGCTTTCCATTCATCAAATTGATGTTGTGTGGATACAAAAGTTTGCCCTAAGCCAGAACGATAATTTCCAACAGCTTCAAACTTACGCAAATCCGATTGTGCTTTTGGTACCTGGGGGTTGTCTGCATTGTGTTTATTAATATTACTCATAAAATTTTTATTAAATGTTTATATAATTATGCAGTTATAGAGTCTGCTCTATTATGTTTATCCTGTCGTAATCTTCGCATTTCTCTAGATTTTCTTTTGCTTCCAGGTTGGCGATCAGCAGATGGTCTTTTACGAAAGTCATCATTATAAAAATCTACTTCTAAGACTCTATCAAATTCCATTCTATCTAATTTTTGCCCCTTACTCCCTTTAAAACCTTTCCTTTCTCTATCTGACTGTTCATCAAATTCCCCCTGAACATTTTCACCTTCTTCGAGTAAAAACATTTCTTCAGGAATTTCAGAATTTTTATCAAATAGTTCCAGTTTATCAAACTCAACTGTTCTATGTGTTCCAATATCCCATTCGTTAAATTGTTGTTGTGTGGATACAAAAGTTTCACCTACCCGGCCTCTATAATAGCCTACTGCATTGAATGTCTTTTCGTCTTCAGTCATTTCTTCAAACCAAGGAGCACGATTTATATTAATCCCTTCATTCATAATATATAAAAGTTAAATAATTTGAAATTAATCATAACATATTTATAAAATCTTGTCAAGAACAGATTGACAAATCACTAAAGTTAATATAGTATGATACCGTAATAAATACCTCTCAGCCTTTTTTATGAGCAACGTATATGAACTAAAAACTCAAATTCACAATAGTAGTTCAGCGATGGATGATGAGCTTAAATCATTTTTCAAGAACTGCAATCGTGATAATGCATTAAATCTACGTAATCAATTACCGACCGATGTAACAGCTGAGCAAATCGGAGAAGAAATCAGAGTAAGAAATAAAGATGGTGTGATGTTTCAGGCAGAAAAAGATCATCAGACAATTTTATTAATACGAATAGGTGAAATAATTAATTTTATTGAGGAATATCAAAAAAGCGGAAATGCCATTGAAAAAGAGTTAATTAATGAGGCACGTGATTTAATGTGGCTTCTTGATACAGCTCGTTATGACACCAAAAATCTTCACTCAATTATCGGAGAAATAGCATTTACAGAAGCGAAAAAGAGGGTTGAAAGTCTGAATCCACTGGAAGTTACGGATGATGAAGTTGAATATATTGAGAATTTACTAAGAAGCGCAATGGATGGAGGAGTATCTATTGACGCTGAATGGAAAAAATTCCATTTAATGGTTACTAAAAAAAGAGTGAAGAAGGTAATGGGTGAAAATATGCTCGAAAACTAGGATTTTTAAAAGACTTATATTAATCCTGATTGTTAAAACTTAGCCTGAGGCGTTTCCTGCTCCCCCCATCTTCTGCGCTCTCCTTCAACAAGTCTTCGTATATCAATATTGGGTACAGTTGGATTAGTATCCGGATTAATGTCCGGTGTAACCGGAACAACCTGAGTATCAGGATGTCCTATTTCCCAGCGTTTTTTATCATCATCCAATCTCATAAAATATTTGATTAGTCTTTTAAATCATCATCATTATTTTCTTCAGTGCTTACCCCCGCATCTTTACATATTGCTAATATTTCTTCATCACTTTCAGCCTTAAATATATTGTCTACAATTATTTTTATTTTTTCAACATCTTTAAATGTACCAGCAGTATTGTAAATTGCAGTCAACTTAAGTCCATTTTCAATTTCTTCAACTACTGATAAAATTGTTGCAATTTTTTCCATTTCTGCAGCATCCGCATCCAATTTAGCCTCTTCATCCAGGGGAGGTATGATTGAATCTTTATCCCCATGTTCACTGGCTCTCAGTTCTTCTTCACGCGATTGTTCACTCTCTGTATCTAAATCAGCCAAATCTTCAGCCAATTCATCGTTATCGGGTGTGTCATTATAATTCTGTTCTTCCAAGCCTGAAAACGGCTCACCAACTGTTTCTATGCGTGTTCGTGCACTATCTACGACAGTACCAACCCTTTTGGCCCTCTTGCCTGATGCGTTTAACAATGCAACCTGTTTTTCTAATGGAGTCATATCTCCACTGGCTTGCGTAATAAAGGGTTGTGCTGGTGAAGGCGTTATACTTTCATGCCTATTTACAATAACTCTTGTAAAAAAGTCCGGATCAAACTTTTCATGATTTGGATCCAAACAAGGATTATATTCTTCAGGAGGTGGTATATTTGATGGTCTTTTTGGCATATCACAAAGGGCTTAGAGGATAACTTGGTTCAATATTATATCGTAACAAGCTTGTAAGTCAAGTTTTATTTTAGTAAAAAATTAGATAGAATATAACTCCCGTAAAACTCAATAATAATTATGAAAATCGCCAAGGAGTTCACATTCGATTCAGCACACTTTTTAAAGGACTATCACGGTAAGTGTGAAAATATGCATGGTCATACATACCGTATGAGGGTTACTATTGAAGGCGAACCAAAAGCAAATGGTCTTATTATGGATTTTGCAGACATAAAAAAAACAGTGAATGAAAAGATAATCGATATATGGGATCACAAACTTATTAATGATACACTTGAGCACGCATCCGTCGAAAACATGTGCATATGGGCATGGGATCAGCTTAAGTCGGAGTTATCCGGATTAGCCGAAATTAGAATATGGGAAACGGCTGACTCATTCGCCGTCTATAATGGCTCATGAAAATTTTAAATTATAAATTACAAATTTTAAATTGAATAAAGTTATATCTTACTTATCTCTCGGGTCCAATATTGGTGATCGCATGGATTATCTATCTGCAGCAAAGGAAAAATTAGTAAATCATCCGGAAATTGAGATGATACAAGAGTCTCAAATCTACGAAACTGAACCATGGCCACATATGTCCGAAAGGGAGCAAGTGAAGGATGAAAGGGGAAAGCCAGGGGCTGAAACTGGTTCAAATTGGTTCCTGAATCAGGTAGTTAAAGTTGAAACAACTCTGGAGCCTGACGACCTACTTGAAGAAATTGAAAAAATGGAAACCGATCTTGGGAGAACAATGAAAAATAACCTTGGTCCGCGTGAAATTGATATAGATATTCTACTTTATAATGAGGAAATTGTGGATTTTCCACATCTTCAAATACCGCATCGCCATATTATGGATCGCCGATTTGTTTTGGAGCCATTGGTTGAGATGGAACCGTATTTAAAAGATCCCAGAACGGGGAAGATGTACAGATATATCTTGGAAAATCTTGAGGATGATTTTCAGGTAGCTCCATTTCTGTAAGAAGTGGAATTTTCAATTTTCAATTTACAAATAAATCACAATTTTCAAATGAACAATGTCGAAAAACTCATCAGAGAACTAATAGCTCAAATTGATGACCCAAAGAGGGAGGGGCTTGTTGATACGCCTAAACGTGTCGCTAAGAGTTTTGAAAAGCTATATGGCGGATATAAAAAAGATCCCAAAAAACTCATAACTGTTTTTGATAATGAGGGTTATGACGAAATGATAATTGCAAGAGATATCGATTTTTACTCAATGTGTGAACATCACATGCTACCTTTTTTAGGTAAGGTGTACATCGGCTATCTACCTGATGACAAAATTATCGGACTTTCCAAATTACCTAGAATGGTCGAAATATTCTCACGTCGTTTGCAAAATCAAGAGCGTTTGACCAAACAAATCGCGGACACCTTAAACGAGTTATTAAAACCAAAAGGTGTTGGAGTGGTAATTAAAGCAAGTCACTTATGTATGAAGGCCAGAGGTATTGAAAAGCAGAATTGTGAAATAACTACATCATCTTTTACAGGATTATTTAGATCTAACTTAAATACAAGAAGTGAATTTTTGAATTTAATTAGTAATTAATTTAGCGACTGAAGCAAGTAAGTTATTTTTTTAATACAAGTATCTGACTAACCCAAACATCATCCCCCTCGGTAACAATGATTTCTTTTTCAATGTTATAAGCTAATTTTTCAGCAGCTTCTTTTACGTGTCTTGGAAAATGGTTATAGCATTGAATTGTGTATTTACCCTGACCATCACTCAAAATCAGCGGTTTTCGGTAATGAATATTTACCAATACAAAAATACCATCGTCCTTTAATATTCTATACACTTCATCCATAAAAGGCTCAATTTTTTTTAGATGAACTAATGAAAGTGTAGAAAAAACCATATCAAAACTTTCATTCTCAAAAGGCATTTGCTCCATATCACCCTCGACAGTTTTAATATCCGAATTCTTTTCGCTTAAAATATGCAACATCTCAGGTGATATATCCAAAGCTGTAACATTTGCACCAGCTTTATGTAGTTTTACAGAAAGGCGCCCGGTACCGGCTCCGGCATCAAGCACCTTTTTATCTTTTGCAGATTCAATATAGGGAGTCAGATATTCTTTTTCAAAACTATCCCAGTATTTTTCACTTTCGTCATAAATACCTGCATAGCGGGCATAACCTTGTTTTGGATCTAAGCCTCTTTTCATTATTACTGAGGAACATTAATCTCCATAACTTTTCCATCAGGACCGGTAATAGTTACATTACCATCTTCCATTTTAAAACTACCACCATCTGCTCCAGGGATATTCATTTCAAAATTGTTTTCATCCAAAATCTCCAGGTTTCCGCCGCTATCACCAAATCCCCCCAAATTATAACTTCCTGAAACTCTTGTGCTATACATTGAATTGTATCCGAAAATCTTTGAAACAATAGCAACAAGAATAAGCATCACAATAATTGTTCCAGCAATACGTCCGCCTGATAATTTATGAACAAAGGCGAGAATCTTAACTAGCAAAATTATCCCCCATATTCCCATGGTCAAACCTAGGAGCATAACTATTGTAGCACCGCCAAGCAGTCCGAAAAGACCAAAAACAAGTGGTGTTAACGCGCCTATCCATCCTAAAACCGAAGCATAAGCTACAACTCTGAAGAATTCGTCATGTTTACCCTTACCCTTAAAGACTTTTTGCGCAATCAGACTTAATACATAAATACTGATAATAGTCATTACGACTTGTATCAGTGCAGATTTCAATCCGCCAATTAATGTAATAAACCCTCCCATAAAAATCAATTGGCTGACAAGCGTAAGCAATGCGCCAACTATAATAATATATAGACCAAATTTGGTTTTACTTTTATCAGCTGCAACATGGCTCATTGCAGTTTTATTAAAAAGAACGACCTGAACAGCGGTCTTGAGTTCAGAAATTATACCTTCTTTATTCATTTTATTTTTATTTATGAAATAAACTACAATCAGTTTATAGATTTTTTAGGTATAATGGAAGACGTGAATACTATTTCAATAAATCAACGACAAATTCCATTCACTTTGCGTCGTAGTTCTCGTGCAAAGAGACTCCGAATGCAGGTAGATTCTGAAAGCAGACAAATTGTGCTTACAGTCCCGCGTTTTACGCTTCAATTTGAGGTAAATAGATTTGTTAAAATGCAGACACCGTGGATAGAAAAGCAGTTATCAAAAATCGATAAACAAAATAAGATTCATCCACATCCAAAGTATCTGGCAGGAGATGTTTTTTATTATTTAGGTGAACCAGTTACTCTGGAATTAATGCCATCGAGCTTTTGGAGACCGAGAATAAACATCCGTGGTGATAAAATGATTATCTCAATTCATCGGGAAATGAAAATGGCGGAAGGTAAAAAGCTGATTAAGAAAACAGTCCATAATTTTTATAAAAAGAAAGCAGAGGAGGTAATACACGATCGTCTTCAGTTTTTTAATGAATATTATCAATTTAAATATAAACGCGTAACCCTCCGAAACCAAAAAAGCCGATGGGGGAGCTGTTCGGGTAAAAAGAATCTCAACTTTAACTGGAAGCTCGTTATGGCACCAATCGAAATAATTGATTATGTAGTAGTGCACGAAATGTGCCATTTAAAACAAATGAATCACTCCGCAAAATTCTGGAATCTCGTTGCTGAAAAAATTCCAAATCATAAAGATATGAGAAAATGGCTGAAAGAGAATTCATTTTTGTTGAAAGTTTAAGGTATAATTAAATTACATATAATTTATATATTATGAAAAAATTACTTATTATCCTTGCCTTTGCCTTCTTGCCCGCCGTGGCGGGTTCCTTTGCCTTACACGCTAGTGTTTTAGCCGAAGATTGTATGCATGACCCAATTTACGAAAGAGATTGGAATGCAGAAATTACAACTGGTATGCGAGTTCGTGATATTCCATGCATGGAATCATCCGTAGTGCTTACAACCGTTCCTGTCGGTCAGGTTGTTCATGTAATAGCAGAAACAGATGGTTATTATAAGATAGAAACAAAGGAGGGAATCATTGGTTGGTCAGGGCAGTGGTTGCTTGAGCCGACATATAAATCATTTACACTAAATGCGCCCGAGGAACCAAAGGAGTCACTTTACGATGTAGTAGGACATCAATTTGAAACTGCAGTGATGTATTTAAAAAATAATGGCATCATAGAAGGATATTCCGACGGAACATTCAAGCCGGAACAAACTGTTAATCGAGCCGAATTTACTAAAATTATTATTGAAGCAAAGCTGGGCGCAAATCCAACAACTTATGCTACAGGCTGTTTCCCTGATGTCCAGAAAACAGATTGGTTTGCAGGTTATGTGTGTTATGCAAAACAAAATGGAATTATTGATGGGTATTCAGACGGATTTTTCCGTCCGTCAAATACAATTAATTTAGCTGAAGCGGCAAAAATTTTAGTAAATACTCTTGATGTCGAAAAACCAAGTGTTGTAAGCAATATTTGGTATCAGGTATTTATTGAAGCGATGCAGAACAAGAGCTTTTTACCGAATACATTTAGTGCAATAGATCAAACCGTAAATCGAGGTGAGATGGCTGAAATGGTTTGGAGAATAAAAGAAAATGTTCACACTCAGCCATTTGCCCAGTTCCAATTTCAGGAAACTCAGCCGAGTACACCAGCAGATCCAGGAGCTTTATCTTCATGCTCAGACGCCAATCTGCCATCATCAATCGATATGTCTGAAGTCCGTGATGAATGGCTTGTCTGGTATAACTCTGTTCGGGATCAATCTGGTTTACACGCTTATTCTTACAACGATTCTTTAAATTACAGCGCCACAGTCTGGTCTGAATACTCAGACAGTATTGGGACAATGAGTCACGACAGACCAGGGCAATCTGCAACTGGTGATTACGATTACACTTTAATTACTCAATGGTTTACAGATTTGGGTATTACTTTTGCAAATCAAAGTGGTGTCACATATAGTGAAAATGTTGGGTGGGGTACATATAAATGTAGTGACACAGATTGTACTGATGAGCTATTGGCCTCAGCTAGGGTTATTTTTGATGCTTTTATGGCAGAAAAAGGCACATCATACACAGGTCACTATGACAGCGTTATGAATAAATATTTTAAAGAAATTGGACTTGGTTTTTCTGTCAATCCAGAGGCTGAAAGAATGTATTTAACTGTGCATTATGCAGTGGAGTTGGCAACAAATCCGGGGGATGTTTGTGAATGATAATTTTTAAAAACCGAAGGCGAGGAAGCGCTTCCTCGCCTTCGGTTTTTTGTGTATTTAAAATCTTATTCCGGTTCGCACCATCTAATATCACTTCCGCAACTCAGCATTCCCATCTTAAATCCTTCCAAGCACCCGTCTGCAGTCATTAATTGGTATTGATTGGTCATCATTACTTCAACAGAAGCAATACAGCAATCTGGTTTTGATCTTTTTTCACAAACGTCCATCAAATCCAAATAATATTTATCAACTTCGGATGGCTCTTCTTCGTCAGTCAGAACTGCCCCACTCATCGGAGTGTCAAAAAATGCAGCAGAAGAGCCACCACCTGAACCAACTTCACTCTCATCGCCATAATCATCTATGCTCTTTTCTGTTGAGGGGCTATCGACTAGCTCTTGAGGGGCTATTGATTGCTCTTCCATAGCATTTCCATAGCTCTTCAATTGCCCTTCAATTGGCATCGGCGCTTTTTGGGTTTTGATAATCGGAGCAACTTCAATGTCAATATCAACCGGAGATTCATCCGTAATATCATTGATATTAAATTCTAATTTACTGCTCGGCATAGGAACTCCGACCTTGTTTTGTCCGAATATAGAAACAATAATCACTAATGCCATTGCTGTTCCACCAAACGCGTAGATAAAATTCAGAAAACCGAATTTTTTTGGAGTAGCAGTGCTCATCTCATCTGCTTTAGCAGAAAGTGAGCGTCGAAGTCCGCTTACAAAAACCTTATCCATTTTTATATCAGGCTTTGCCTCAATTAATTTTTCAACAAGTTTTTCCAAATCTTTTTCCTGTTTTTTCAAACTTGGATCGATTGCATATAGGTCATCTATGATTGATTTAATTTTCTTCTTCATATTTTACAAGGTTGTAGGATTTATGTTGTAGGTTGTAAGTTGTAGGATTTATGATTTATGGCCCATCTTAATGTTGTAGGTTATATATAGGTCTTTAATCTTTCAACATTCAACTTTCAACATTTATTAATCTTACAACTTTCAACATAAATCTTTACTGGATGAAATAAATAAGTAATGCCAGAACGGCTATGTCCGCGCGAAGTTTCCCAATAGTCCTTTTAAACATCATTTTACAACTAGCTTCGGTTTTTCCTGTTATCTCAGCGATTTCTTTGAAGCTGTGACCTCCCCATACTCGGAGCATTACAACTTCACGCTGATCCGTTTTTAATTTTTTCAAATACATTTTTACTTCCTCCATTTTCATTTTTACATCCACATCAGTAACGATATCCTCTTTTGTGGAAAGTCCACAAACATCATCGATATCCAAAGTTTCTTTGTTTGAACGAAAATGGTCCGTAACGGTATTTCTGGCAATTTGATACAGCCAGGTTTTAAAAGAAGCTTTGTTCTTATTAAATGTCTGAATTTTCTCCAATGATTTTGTAAACACAATGCTTACCAGATCTTCCGCGGTTTCTTTGTGATGAGTTTTATAGAAGACGAAATTATATATCGGCTTTATATATTCATCGTACAGGGTACTAAACGCGGTCAGATCGCCTTTTTGGCAGAGTGCTATGGCTTTTGCCTCTTCCATGGGATGCTATTTATGGGTGTTTTAATAAGGAATCAGGCCGGCCTTCTTCCAGCACCCAATTAATTATACGTCTAATTATTAAAAAAGTAACAAAAAAGCAAGCTACTGCCGGGAATGCAATACTTGCTTTCTTGTTTTTTTAATGGCGGAGAGTGAGGGATTCGAACCCTCGGAGCCATTGCTGGCTCAACAGTTTTCAAGACTGCCGCATTCGACCACTCTGCCAACTCTCCACGGGAGAGTTTACTCAAGACGTAATAAAAAAGCAAGGTAAGTTAAAATAGCTTGACTTAGTTATTCATTTAGCCTATAATTCTCCTGTAATTTTCTCAAGTTAGTTTTTTCTCTTAGTGAATGAGGTTTCTCATAGCACCAAGGATTGAAGTTGCTATAGGAAGTTCACATTTATTCACTAATTTTTCATTATAATGGGAAATAAATTATACGTAGGAAATCTTTCCTACAAACTAACTGAGGATGCTCTTAAGGACGCATTTGCTCAGGCTGGTACAGTTGAAGAAGCTGTAATCATCACAGACAGAATGTCTGGACGATCAAAAGGATTTGGTTTTGTTACCATGTCTACACCAGAAGAGGCTCAGGCTGCTATTGAAATGTGGCATGAGAAAGAGCTAGACGAACGAAAAATCATCGTTAACGAAGCTCGTCCACCAAGAGAAAGATAATTCTTTCAATTTCAACAAAACAGCCTTTCGGTTCGCCGACAGGCTGTTTTTTGATGTATAATACTTTTGAAGAACTAGTTGTTGGACTGCTTCGCGTTGAACCATTGAAAAAATAATCAATTAGTCCACCAATAGTCCACCAATAGTCCACCAATTAGAAATATGAAGTTATCTTATATAAAAGGAATAACATTCGGTCTTACATCCGGCATCATCACCACATTAGGTATGATGGTTGGGCTTAATGCAGGTACGCACTCAACTCTTGCTGTACTTGGTGGTATTTTAACAATAGCTATTGCTGATGCCTTTTCTGATGCGCTTGGTATTCATATTTCTGAGGAATCCGAAAATGTTCATACTAAGAGGGAGATATGGGAAGCAACGATATCCACATTTTTTGCCAAATTGATATTTGCATTAACATTTGTTATACCGGTGGTATTTTTTGAACTACAAACGGCAATTATTGTCAGTATTATTTGGGGCATGCTTGTTCTTGGCATTATTAGTTTTTGGATAGCAAAATCTCAAAAAGTACCAGTATGGCATGTGGTAGGGGAGCACTGGGCAATCACATTACTAGTAATATTTATAACTCATAACGTAGGTCATTGGATTGCTACAACATTTGGGCAGTTAGCTTAAAAAGTTAAATAAATACCCAATCATCACAATTCCAACCGCCACCAATCCAAAAAATACGGCGAGTAATTTAAAGCTAAGTATCCTTTTTAGCATAACTGCTTCTGGCAAAGAAAGCCCGGCGATGCCCATCATAAAAGCAAGCGATGTGCCAAGTGGTACACCATTTGCAGTAATTGAAAATATAATTGGAACAACAGTGGAACATCCCGCATAAATCGGAATGCCTACAAGTGTTGCCACCGGAACGGATAAAATCTCGAATTTACCTATCGTATCGGTAAAGAAATCCTGAGGAACATAACCATGAATTACAGCTCCGATACCTACACCAACAATTATGTATGGGAGTAGTCTTTTGAACGTCCACCAGCCAAAATTCAAAGCAAATTTAATCTTTTTCTCAATAGTTTTAGGCATTTCACTTTCCATTCTTTTGCCTTCTGGATCCTCCAAGATAACCTCCTTTTCCATATTCAATGATCCAATAACTAATCCTCCGACTACTCCCAAAACTATACCTGATATTGCGTATATAAAGGCTAATTTCCACCCGAAAAGTCCGCCCATCACAACAAAAGCCACCTCATTTACAAGCGGGCTGGTAATTAAAAAAGAGAATGCGATTCCAAGCGGAAGTCTGGATTCTATAAAACCGATAAACAATGGGATAGATGAGCAAGAGCAGAAAGGTGTAACCGCACCAAATACTGCAGCACCTAAATTCCCCAGTCCAAATGGTAATTTGAGTAATGACTTCTTGAATTTATTTGGATCAAAAAATGACCTAATAAATGCAATTAACGTAACTACCGTAAAGATTAAAAATAGTATTTTAAATACGTCGTAGAAAAAATAATTCACAGAATCAGCTAGCTGACCTCCTTCCATCAAATTAAATAAATTGTAAGTTATGATGTCTGCAATATATTGGAACATACTTCTAATTTTAAATTTTAAGTTTTAAAATAATTGTAGGAATTCACTTATTTCATTGAATTTTTTTGGATTGATTTCCATGTATGAATAACGACCTTTTTTGCTGATAGTTAGCAATCCAGAATTCACCAGTTCTTTAACATGGTAAGAAATAGTTGGAAGTGAGATGTCTAATTTCTTTTTAATATCTTTAATGCATGTCTGATCTTTGCATTCCCCATTTGTATTAAGGGCACACTTCAAGGTTCTTTTTTGAACGTGGGCTATTATCTTAAGCCTATTTTCATCCGATAAAGCCTCAAATAAGGACACAAGGTTGGATAATTTTTTAGTCATAATAGTTAGATAGTTTTAAAAGTATCGAAATAATATATGAATAAAATTAATGTGTCAAATTATCTTTTACCGTTGATTTAATCAACATTTCGTCATATCTTCATTTCGTCATAACGTTTTTTAGATATGGAAGTCAAAATCGAAAAATCATGGAAAGAGGTTTTACAGGAGGAATTCAACAAACCTTATTTTAAAGAACTTACGGATTTTGTGAAAAGTGAATATCAGTCAAAAAAAGTTTTTCCACCACCAAAAGATATATTTAAGGCATTCGACCTCTGTCCGTTTGACAAAGTTAAAGTCGTAATGCTCGGTCAGGATCCATATCACGGACCAAATCAAGCACATGGGTTGTGTTTTTCTGTAAATGAGGAGGTAAAAATACCACCATCTCTAATAAATATTTATAAAGAAATCCAGTCCGACATCGGTGGTGAAATACCCGCTCACGGAAATCTGGAACATTGGACGGAGCAGGGTGTATTTATGATTAATGCAATCCTATCCGTTGTTGCCGGCATGCCAACTTCACATCAAAACAAGGGCTGGGAATCATTCACAGATGAAATTATCCGACTAATCTCAGAAAAAAAAGAACATGTAGTATTTATGCTTTGGGGTGCTTATGCACAAGGTAAAGAATGGATGATTGATGACAAAAAACATCTAATTCTAAAAGCCCCACATCCATCTCCACTATCAGCACATCGGGGATTTATAGGCTGTAAGCATTTTAGTAAGGCGAATGAATATCTAAAAGCGCATGAATTAGAGGAAATAAAGTGGATTTAGGTTATTGTCTGCCTGTCCGCCTGCCTGCTACATCCTACGTAGTAGTTACTACTACGGAGTACGGGCGGTAGGCATGGCCGTGGTGGGAACTATGATTCGCCGCCGCGAATGATTAAATGATTGGCATAACCCTATCTAAAACCCCCATTAGCCCCCTTGCTTTTTTGGCTTATTTTTGCTATAATTATATGATATTGAAAATTAAAAATTGAAGATTGAAAATTATTCTATACATAGGAATCTTCAATTTTTTATCTTCAATCTTCAATAAAAATAATGCACTCAATCCAACCAAACGAAACCAACGAACCAGCATTTCTTATCCAAAACACTCACGATGTTAAATTGGCTCTTAATAATGAACAATTCTCAGAAATGATACCAATAATATTGGATTTTATTGAACCGCAAGAGGATCTGAAAAGCGCACAGAAGAAGTCAAAAAAGAAGAAAAAAAGAACGATAGCTCAGAAAGCATCATTTAAAACAAGAAGCATAAGGTCAGATTTTTATGAGTCACTAACTGATAATCAGCTAAATGAAGTTTTGAATTACTTATACAATAATCATCAGGAAGATAGACTGGTTAATCTTTTTAGCTCAGTTAATTTTGAAGCTCAGGTGAAAATTATTAAAGATATGCTGGACATGGCTTTTAAGGCTAATCTTGTATCTTATAGTAAGGAAGTGGCAGGCATAAGAAGAAAAATTGCTAAGGGTTATGTCAGACCAGCTAAAAGTATGGATGAGGCTGAACATGCTGCACTTAGCGATGATTACATGAAAGCCATCTTATATCTAAATGAAAGCACAAATAAAAATGACATAGATGAGAAAGATGCAGATGAAATTTATAATTTTCTTACAACTTTTAAATCAAATCCAGATGCCATAAATGGCATGCTTAGAGAAATCATGAAATGGGTTCCAAGTGGTGAATATTTGACACATTAAAACGAATATTTTTACCCTATAAAAGATATTGGACATATTGTCCAAGTTTTTTTAGGTTTTTAGCTGTAAATACCCTTTTTTCCGCATATTTTTTGTGATACAATTCATTAGGTTAAGCCTTGGCCATAAAATGGCTTGTTTAACAGCATTATTTATTATTCTAAACCCTAAATTCTGTGCCTGAAAACGAAGACCCAAATAACGAAGGACAATTACCTTTCCCAGAAGACTCAAATGAAAAGTCTGAACCGGAAAAAGATGTCGAAAAAGAGGTATCCGAAGATGCTGAAAAAGACGAATCTATCGAAGATAGTGAACCAGCTGAATCTACTGAATCTGATGAACAAAAATCTGATGAAAGCACTGAGTCTGTCGAAGGTGATGATAATGGAAATGGTGATGATGACGGAACTCCTCCTCCAAATCCACTAACTCTGGAAGGTAATGATAAATTCAAAGATATTGTAAATGAAATGCAGGAATGTTATCTGGATTACGCCATGTCCGTAATAGTATCTCGTGCTTTGCCAGATGTCCGCGATGGTTTAAAACCAGTTCACCGAAGAATTCTCTACTCAATGCACGAGCTTGGTCTTAGGTCCGGTTCTAAATTTAGAAAATCAGCAACTGTAGTTGGTGATGTACTTGGTAAATATCACCCGCATGGTGATACTGCCGTATACGATTCCATGGTTAGGATGGCTCAGGATTTCGCGATGCGATATCCACTAGTTAATGGCCAGGGTAACTTCGGTTCAATGGATGGTGACAATGCTGCTGCTATGCGTTATACCGAGGCTAAAATGGAGAAAATCACAGATGATTTGCTCGCTGATATCGAAAAAGATACAGTTAATTTCCGTCCAAACTACGATGGCCGACTAAAAGAGCCGACAGTACTCCCATCTCGAATTCCAGCACTGCTTGTAAACGGTTCAATGGGTATTGCTGTGGGTATGGCTACAAATATTCCGCCTCACAATATTACTGAAGTAATGGAAGGCGTTAAACATCTTATAGAAAATCCTGAGGCGAACATCGAAGATTTAATGAAATACATCACAGCTCCTGATTTTCCAACAGGTGGTTTTGTTTACGATGTCGAAGCTATTAAAACAGCGTATGCAACTGGTCGCGGGAGTGTGATTATGCGTGGAAAAGCTAGCATTGAAGAGGCAAAAACCGGGAAGAATCAAATAATAATCACTGAAGTGCCATATCAGGTGAATAAGGCAAATATGGTTGAAGCTATTGCCAACCTGGTTCGTGATAAGAAAATAGTCGGGATTTCAGATTTACGTGATGAATCAAGCAGGGAGGGGATTCGTGTTGTTGTCGATTTAAAACGCGACGCTTATCCAAAAAAGGTTCTCAATCAATTATATAAATTTACGAATTTACAAACCTCTTTCGGTTTCAATATGATTGCGTTAATCGATGGTATTCAGCCTCGGTTGCTCGATCTAAAAACAATTATTGAAGAGTTTATAAAACACAGACAGGTCGTTGTAACCCGTCGTACTGAATATGAACTTCGAGTAGCAAAAGCGCGCTCTCACATCTTGGAAGGTTTGAAAATTGCCCTGGATAACATCGATAAAGTTATCGAAACGATCAAAAAGTCTTCTACAAAAGAAGAGGCGAAAGAAAATCTGGTTAAAAAATTCAAACTCACAGACGTTCAGGCAAAAGCAATTCTCGAAATGCGTCTGCAGACTCTTGCCGGTCTGGAACGAAAGAAAATCGAAGATGAATTAAAAGAAAAACTTGATTTCATAAAAGAATGTGAAGGAATTTTAGCTGATAGCAAGAAAATCCTTGCAATTGTTACCGAAGAAACTCAGGAAATTATCAACAAATATGGTGACAAACGCCGTACAACAGTTGTACCTCATGCGGTAGGTGAGTTTAATGCAAAATCACTTATACCAAATGAACCTATGATCGTCGCTCTTACTAAAGGCGGTTACATCAAACGAATGAGTCCAACTGTTTATCGTACTCAGGGTCGTGGTGGTAAAGGCGTAATTGGAATGACAACCAAAGAAGAGGATGAGATTTCAAATATCATCCATGTAATGACACATGACGACATTCTCTACTTCACAGATAAGGGTCGTGTCTTCTCATTACCTGCATACGAAGTTCCTCAGGCAAGCAGAACAGCTAAGGGGCAGGCCATCGTCAATTTATTACAGCTTGAACAAAATGAAAAGGTTACTGCATTGCTCGACAAATCCAAAAGCGAAGGTGAGTATCTATTCATGACTACCAAAAAAGGAACAGTTAAAAAGACTAAGATCGAAGACTTTAAAAATGTTCGAAAGTCAGGACTAATCGCCATCAAGCTCAGACCGGGTGACTTACTTGATTGGATACGTCCAACTTCCTCAGGTCAGCAGGTAATCATAGCAACACGTAACGGTCAGTGTATCCGCTTCAAAGAAGATGATGTGCGTTCTATGGGGCGTGCCAGTATGGGTGTTCGTGGAATACGTCTAAAGGGTGATGATGTTGTTGTCGCAATGAATGTTATTAAAGATGAAGAAATCAGCAAATTACTTGTTGTAATGGAAAACGGACTTGGAAAATCTACACCTGTAACTCAATATCGCTTCCAGGGACGTGGTGGAAGTGGTGTAAAAACCGCTCAAATCACACCTAAAACTGGTAAGGTGGTAGGTGCTAGAATCATTCATAAGCAAATGGTGGGAGACCTAATCCTAATCTCAAAACTCGGTCAAATGATTCGTCTACCGTTAAATCAATTGCCAACAACAGGTCGTGCTACACAGGGGGTTTATGTAATGAGACTAAAATCAAACGATAAAGTGGCTTCTCTTTCATTAATCATTGAAGAAGAAAATATTGAAGAAAAAAAAGATGAAGTAAAACAGGAATTGCCATTGGATAAATCTTCCGCCAAAGGCGGATCCACCTCTGGCGGAAAGGACAAGCCAAAAGAGAAAACTGATGATAAACCTAAAGACAAGCCTAAGGACAAACCAAAAGAAAAAAAATCTAAATAACATCTGCCTAAGGCAGACCAAACAAAATCCAATATTAAAATTTCAATATTCAAATAATTTGAAGTTTGACGATTGGAACTTGAACATTGTTTGGAATTTAGTGCTTGAATCTTGGAATTTATAACATATTTATTATGAAAAACTTCATTCGTTCAACTATTCTCATTATCGTTTTATTAATGGCATTACCAGTTTTTGCTCAGCAATATGATCAGGATCTTTCTCTTGAAGAAAATTCAGTTCAGGTTGTTAGCGATATTCTTGTTGGTAAAACGGTAAGAATATATGCCACTGTAAGCAATAATTCCGATGCGGATCTTTCCGGTGTTGTAAAATTCTATGATGAAAACAGTCAGAGTTTTGTTGGGGTTGATCAGCCGGTTTCTGTTGTTGCAAATAAAACAGATGATGTATTTGTAGATTGGAATGCTGAGGCAGTTGGAAATCATTCAATAAGTGTTCGGGTACTGCCATGGGATGAAGAAGGAGATGACCCAAACAATAACAAAGTTACAAAAACAATTTTTGTTGATGTAGATTCAGATTCAGATGGAGTTGGTGATAGAAGTGATCCGGATGATGATAACGATGGAGTTATAGATGTAAATGATGCATTCCCACTTGATCCTGATGAATCACAAGATACCGATGAAGACGGAATCGGAAACAATGCGGATACAGATGATGATAACGATGGGATATCCGACATCGCCGATCTATTTCCTTTAGATAAAAACGAAAGTGTTGATAGAGACGGAGATGGAATTGGGG
>JAUXDO010000059.1 GCA_030618315.1 Candidatus Peregrinibacteria bacterium
CGAAAAAAGACCTCAAAAAAGCAAACATTTTAACTGTCCTTTAAAATTCGGAATCCTAAAATTCCAGTTAACTAAACAAAAACTTAACTACAGTGTCCTAAATGTCTGAAAGTACTACATTATGCGACGAAATGACGAAATAACGTTTAACGAAATAACTTTTTATTACAACCCTATTTCACCTGCTATCTCCTTCATGGCATCAAGGGCTATTTGGAGGAATTCGCCTAGTTCTAAGCCGATTAATTCACATTCTTTTACGACTTCCCGATTTACTTTTGCCGCGAAAGATTTGTCTTTGAATTTCTTTTTAATTGATTTTACCTCTACATCTTTTAGGCTTTTGTCCGGTCGCATAAGGCCATATGCGTAAATAAGCCCTGTGATTGTTTCACCGCAAGCAAGTGCATGCTGGAATCTGGTTGTGCGTTTTTTGTCTAAATAATCACCGCATTCTGTTCCATAAGTATGAGATACAATTACTTCGATTAATTCATCGGTTACCCCTGCGTCTTTTAGAATTTGTTTGCATAATACGCCATGGTTTTTAACGTCGTTTTTTGTTACATCAAAATCAATGTCGTGGATTAGCCCTGCGATTCCCCATAGCTCCTCATCCTCTCCAAAATGTTTGGCGAGCTTGCGTAATATTGCTTCGGATTCGATTGAGTGCATTTTGATAGCGGGATCTTTGATATTCTCGTCCAAAAGTGATTTGGCTTGTTCGTAGCTGATCCCCGCTTCCATTGGTTCGTCTATTATCACATTATTAGGTTCGTCGGATGTGGTGGATGCAATGTTTTGCCCTTCTTTAAGTCGATTAATAACAAAATCTTTATTCAATGCAGATAAAAACCAACCTACTTGTGGGCCGTATTCTTTTCCTAAAAAGAGGTTGTAGATTGCAGGAAAACAGATTTTTGGACCGAATTTTTCATCACTTTTTACAATTTCATGTATTTTTCCATGAATTAATTCACCATCCCATTTATCAATTGATGAGAGCTTGTCTGATAATGACTTAAGGAATTCCTTTTGGATATCGGTTAATTCGCTTGCAGATTCAGGTAATGAATCCTGCAACTTGTAAATATATCTTTCAGGAGCATAAGTTTCTATCCATTGTTTCGCGTATTTTATGCGTAAATCAATTTCATCACGGTCGGCATCAGTAAGCTCAGAACCTTTCATTTTTGCAACTTCTTCATAAACATCAAGTCTTGGGATTTGAATAATAAAAACTAATTGTGAGAATCTTGGTAAAAATCTTTCAGTTGGTTTCTCATCGGATATCTGACTGAGTTCAAAACAGCGCGCGAGGTCGGTTTGAAGTGTGTCTTTCTCACCTTTTTCAAAGTACCACTTTGCTGATTCATCATGCTGGTCAAATAGCCTTGGGATTGTGTCTCCTTCCGGATCGAATTCAATTGGCTGGTTAGGTTTTTTGGCAATCATCAGGTATCGGAGAATTTCCGGTGGTACCAGATTGGCAATATCACGAGCTGATTGACCAAGGCCTTTTGAGGCGCTCATCTTTTTACCTCCGATAAGGAAAAATTCGTATGGAACATTGAATGGAACATCAGTTTTGGATATTTCATTACAAATTGCTACACCAATATCATGTGAGCCTCCTGCGGCATTGTGGTCCTTACCAGAACCTTCGATTGTAACATTGTAAACATCCCATTTAGCAGGCCATTCAACCTTCCACGTGAGCTTTGCATTGCCATCAAATGGTGAAATTTCTCCCTCATGTTCGCATCCAACTGCCCACGTTACCTTATTTTTTGTGCAGACGTATTTAACTTTTTTGCCGTCGAAAGATATGACATCTGTTGAACCGATTTTTCCGCATTTTTCACAGATGATTGATACTGGTGACCAATGTTCGGGCTTATCTGAGCCGGAAATACGTTTGTAGATTTCCCTGATTTCATTATTTTTTGTAAGTCCGATGCGTATCCAATCATTCATTTTCCCGGAGAGGTATGCGTCTTTTGCGTGTGGAATTTCGGGATCGAAACCAATTTCTTTAATAATTCCTAAAAAAGTTTTTCCGTAATATTCCGCAAAATTTTCCGCCTCACCGTCTGGTGATGGGACTGTATACAGGGGCTTGCCCATATGTTCATCAAAACCTTTTCCTTCTAATTCCTTTGGCATGCCGTCCATTGGATCAAAGTCGTTGAACTCAAAAACAAAACGTCCTTTTTTACCTTTTTCATTTAGGACTTGTGCCAGTATTCCGTGAATTACAACGCCTCTAAGTGAACCGACATGAACCGGTCCGGATAGGGTTTTTTCATCACGTAAGATGAACTCGTCTTTATCGGGATAAGTTTTGATAATTTCATCTGCGATTTCGTCTACCCAGAACATAGCTTACGATTTAACATTTATCATTTAACATTTATCATTTGGTGTTATCTACCAAATAACCTCAAAAAGGATAGCAGGTGGTAGGGGTTAGTGGCAAAGGAATTTTAACCTTTTTATTTTATTGTCTGAACTGCTGATTCACGTTGAATTCTATTATAGAACCCCCTGCACCCCTTTTTCCATATAATCAATTATTATCCCCCTTATCAAGGGGAGGGGGTAGGTAGTTATAATTAGGTAGTTATAATAAGGTGATTTTGTAATTAGCATTTGTTTAAGTAACTAGTTATACAAAATTACAAATTTCTCTACTAAATTTTTATTATCATTCATCAATCCCAAAATACTTCCCCCTGATAAGGGGGATGATAAATGAATGATTGAATGATAAAGGGGGTTTTATAATAGGCAAATCTGAAATCGTAAATCAACCCCCTACAAGGATTGTTGGGCGGGATAAAAAGCGTGTATGATTCAGCTACTCGCCATCAATTATTACTGATGCATTGAACATTTTTATTGGGCTTTTTGGCGCATCGTCAATTGGTTGTTTCCACACATAAACACCATAGCCCACAATCAGCGCGGTTAATATGGTTGTGACTACGATTATAAGGATTTCTCGTTTCATTAATGTAATATTAACAATTTTTTTGCAATAAGCACATTTTTTGTATATAGTATGCGCGTTTTATTAATATAATTTTTTATAATATGAATAGTAAATATTTAAGCTTTATTGCTTTGGCAGTTGTTAGCGTTCTTTTGATTGGCTGTGGTGGTACATCAGGAACTATTGATAGTTTTGAAAAAATCTCAAAAGCTATTGAGTCCGGTAAATCAATGAAGTGTGTAATTTCAATGGCAGATGCGAATGCAGGAATTCCTATGGATATGGTGTATTGGGTAAAAGGAAAAGACATGAGGATTGAATCAACTGTACAGGGAATGTCCAATACTATGGTTCAAAAAGGTGATACATCATACATGCGTCCACAAGCTATGTTTGGCGGTAAATCAGATTGTGATTGGGTTTCCATTGATGATTCTGATGAAGATTATGATGATAGCGAAGAGGATTTTGATTTTGAATTATATGATAATGACCCAATATATAATGTAAAATGTTTTGCAGAGTCATTTGGAGCTGATAAGTTTGATGTTTCAGGAAAGGTTTGTACTATGGAGGAGATGATGGGTGCTATGATGGGTGGATTTGGAATGTAATATGGATTACAAATAAAAACCTGCTCTGATGAAAGTTGGAACGGGTTTTTATATATCACTTTTTAATCACTAGCTAAAATTTTCTCAAGGTCATAGTCTTCAGGATTTTTAACCAGTTTACTGACCTCTTTGTAATCTTTCTTTTTTAGATAATGCATATTGGCAAAGGCTAGTTGGTAATCCTGAGCGTCTACATCTACAAGTCTTGTTTTAATCTTCCCCGTCTTTGCGTCTGTAATGTCTTTTAAATATAATGGGGAAAATTCTCCGTTGGCTTTAGCGATTACAATACAGCCCGTATGTCCTTCGTCATAAAGTTTTTTAACCCCCATTCCTAGCATTGTGCAGTAATTCATATCAAACGCAGTTGGATGACATGAACGGATTGAGTAGCCTATTTCGACAGGTCGGCTTTTAACATCTATGCCTAATTCTTTTAATTTTCTTTGTAAAAGTACGTTGAGAATGTGGGCTTTGGAAACGATTCCAAGTTCGGGATGTCCGTGATCGTCAAATGTAAAATTAATTCCAGAATTTAGAATTTCATCTTTCTCCATAAAGTGAAATACTCCTTCACCTACCATTATCGCGCCGTAATTGATATCAGATGCTTTTCTTTTGAGAATTGATGAAAGCATCATATCAATGATTTTGTTGAATGTGATTTTTTTACCCCTGAACATCTCAGGAATAATTACAAGAGGGTAGTGACATGCTGTTCCTATTTCGAAAGCAAGATGCCCTGCCTCTCTTCCCATTACAGAAACCACAAACCAGTTCCCACTGCTTCTGGCGTCTTCATAAACAGTTTGTGCGATGCTTGTTCCTTCATTTTTTGCAGTTTGAAAGCCAAATGTAGGAAGCCTATCTGGGAGGGGTAAATCATTATCAATTGTTTTTGGAACGTGAATATTTTTGATATCCACCTTTTCTTTGTTAAGAAACTTTGTGATGCGGTTGGCGGTAGCAGCTGTATCATCTCCACCGATTGTTACGAGCAGTTTTACATTATTTTTGGTGAAAAATTTTGTGTTGAATTCAGAATCTTTTGGTTTATATCGGCTCATTCTAAGTACACTTCCTCCACGATTATAAATATAATCCGCGTAGTCGAAATCAAATTCTACAGTTTTAGGCTTGTCTGAAAATATAGTTTTGGTTCCTTCGTTAAATCCAATAACACGCCAATCCTCTTTAAGAAATGACTTTGCAATCGAGCTGATTACAGAATTTATTCCCGGAGCCGGGCCACCACTGCATAATATTGCGACTGTGTTCTTTTCTTTCATTCTTAAAGATTTAAGTTGTAAGTTGTAAGATTTAAGTCTGTATGTTGTATCCTGAAACTGAAACTGACACTAGTTATAATTTTAGTTTGAGTCCCAGCTTGAGTGTGAGGATACAGTGTAGCCTTATATTATTTTGAAATCATCTCCATTACATCAACCAATCTACTCGCGTATCCCCACTCATTGTCATACCAGGCTATAAGTTTTAAGTAATTACCATCAACTACTTTAGTAAGACCCGTGTCTATAATACTGGAATGTGGATTGGTTTTGAAGTCGATAGATACTAATGGTTCATCACAAACATCAATAATTGCATCAAATTTTGGATCTTTTGCGATTTTGCGGAAGAAGTCATTTACTTCATTTTCAGTTACTTCATTTTCAAGATGTATAACAATATCGCAAACTGAACTTGTTGCAATTGGTACACGATAAGCCATTCCATCTAATTTACCCGTAAGCTCAGGAATGATTTTAGCGGTTGCCTTAATGGCGCCGGTTGTAGTTGGGATAACTGATTGAACGGCTGACCTGCTGCGTCTTAAGTCCCGACCGGAATTATCTAATAAGTTTTGAGAATGTGTGAATGAATGAATAGATGAAACTGATGCATTCTTTATTCCCCATTTTTCGTGAATCAATTTTAGTGGTGGGGCAATACAATTGGTTGTACAACTGGCATTTGATATTACTTTTGAATCGAGAGGAACTTCGTTTTCATTTACTCCAATTACAATCGTTGGCGTGTCATCTTTCATTGGTGCAGAAACAAGAACTTTTTTTACACCGCCTTTTAGATGACGAGCTGCGATATCATAAGTTTTTGCTTTACCTGTACATTCTAGTACAAGATCTACGCCTGCTTCGCTCCATGGAATTTCAGAAGCATCTTTAATTGAAAAACATTTAATATCTTTTCCATCGACGGTAATTTTATCGCCATTGGGTTTGATATCATTGTTTATCTTTCCATGGATAGAATCGTATTTTAATAAGTGAGCACGCATTGCGTTGTCCTCACTTCGAGCATTGATTGCTACTACTTCGATACTTGGGTGATCGAGCAGTATCCGGTGGACGTTGCGTCCTATTCGGCCGTAGCCGTTTAATCCTATTTTTAACATAGTGGGGGAGGGTTATGAATTAATTTTAAATTTTAAATTTTAAGTTTTAAATTTTAAAACATCCTATTTTATATACGATTTACGTTATTCAAAATATCTAATTTGTGCATTACCATCTCCTGAATAGCACTTCTCGCTGGTTTTAGATACCCTCTTGGGTCGAAATTTGATGGGTTTTCAGCAAGTTCTTTTCTTATCATAGCTGTCATTGCTAAACGTAAATCGGTATCAATATTTACCTTACAAACACCTGTTTTTACCGCTTGTGAAATCATATGTTCCGGTACGCCTTTTGCACCCGGGATATCACCTCCGAATTGATTACATTTGTCTACAAATTCCTGAATTACAGTTGATGCACCGTGCAGTACAAGTGGGAATCCATCGAGTTTTTTTGTGATAACATCTAATCTCTCAAAATCTAATTGTGGGTCACCTTTAAACTTAAAAGCACCATGGCTTGTACCGATTGCGATTGCGAGTGAATCCACGCCTGTTTTTTCTACAAATTCAACTGCCTGGTCTGGGTCGGTGTAAGAACCTTCACCTTCAACGACTTTTACATCATCTTCAACGCCTTCCAATTTGCCAAGCTCTGCCTCTACTACAACTCCTTTACTGTGAGCATAATCAACAACTTCTTTTGTAACTCGAATGTTTTCATCAAAATCATAGTGTGAACCGTCGATCATTACTGAAGTAAATCCCATATCTACACACTGTTTGCAGATATCAAAATCAGCACCATGGTCCAAATGCATTGCAATTGGGACTTCCGGGTGTTCTTCCACAGCTGCTTCGATTAATTTACGAAGATAAATCGGGTTTGCATATTTTCTTGCTCCCGCTGAAACCTGAATAATTACAGGGGATTTTTTTTCGGCACAACCGCCGATTATTCCCTGAATAATTTCCATATTGTTTACGTTGAAAGCGCCGATGGCATATCCACCTTTGTATGCGTCTTCGAACATTTTTTTAGTGTCTACTAACATACTGATTGAAGATTAAAGATTAAAGATTGAAGATTAACAAATCGAAGGCGAGATTCATGAATCTCGCCTTCGGTGATATTTATATTATTCCTCTTTTTTCTCTTCTTCTTCTTCTTCTTCTTCTTCTTCTTCTTCTTCTTCTTCTTCTTCTTCTTCTTCTTCTTCTTCTTCTTCTTC
>JAUXDO010000119.1 GCA_030618315.1 Candidatus Peregrinibacteria bacterium
TTATTTGAAATGAAATTTCTTCATTCCAGTTTTTATACTGCAGATATTTTTTTAAATCGAAAAGAGACTTGAATTCTTTTCCATCAATAGTTATAATAATATCTCCAGTCATCAATCCATTTTCAGCGGCAATTGTTTCCGGTAATACACGTTTTATTGGATAACCCTGGTCTTCTTTATCTTTCATACTAAAGCCAAATGAGGGATACTTATCCTGTTTCGTCTCTTTTTTACCCCAGAGATAGTCTGCCAAACTCCGTGCTACGATACGATATGGAGTATTATCCATTTCAGCTATTCCCATCATATGAGCATTTTGGGGAGCCACATTCATCAGCGAATCTTTTTTTGGAGTTTCTTTACTCTTCATTTGTGACATTTCTTTCTTTGTGTCTTTTTTAATTTTCATCATCCCGGAGTCTTCTACTTCATCAGGAATATCAACCACTACAACGGAAACATAAGACAGGTCGCTTCTATCTTTTATAATCCTGCCGATTCCAAGATTATAATCCACATGACCGCTTCCCGCTAAAACAACTACCGTTGCGTCCGGGTGCAATTTTGCTGCTATTATAGCCCCTTCACCCATGGCTGCATCCCACAAACTTTGCGCCTGATACATGTTGTTGAATATTTTAGGCATAGTAGCGTCCATTCCTTCCATAGCTACTTTAATAAAATATTTATGTTCTACTGTTAATGTATCTATTTTTGGAATTGCTCCACGTTCTTCCTCTGTTAAGCTGGCCAAACCACCTCTGCCAATTTTTGACGCGTATTTTCTTTCTACGTTTGCGCCATAAATGGGGATATGCTTTTCGCGGACATAGTCGAAAATTGCTTTATAATACCTGTAGTTGTGTGACCATGTAGTTAGAAAATCAGTTTGTTCTAAAAAGGTGTTCGGATCGGTTTTCCCGCTACTCCAGGCTGCGAGTTGTTCATTCTGATTTGGATTATACATCTCAAGCGCTAAGACAACAGGTTTCCCTGATTCGACCAGACCTTTGATTATTTCATATTGAACATCATGGTGCAATTGACTGGTATGAGTTTCACCAATCAGCACAATACGTTTTTGTCGTAGAACTTCTATCATTTCTTTAAATGAAGTTTCTTTATTTAGATTTGTGTCGAACTGTTTGTCTAGTTTTACAGCACAAAAATCATATTTACGATCAGGATCGCCAATTGGAAGACGATCCGTTTCGAATGACTGAGACATAATAGCAAAAGGTATAGCCATAAATATGAATGGTAGTAGTTTATGATTCTTCATCCTATTCTCCTTATTTTAACCTAAATTGCCGAAAAGGTTAGAGACAAATTTTCTAATATTTAAACTAATAATTTATTTTTATTGCTTTAATTTGATGATTTTCAAGATCGGCTATCCATAAATAATCTCCATGCACTAAGACAGCTGCCGGCTTTTTAAGTTCATTTATTTTAGGGCCCATCTTTCCGGTTCCGACTAGCGGAGTTATATTCCCGCTTGGATCAATTTTTAAAATTCGATGTGTTCCCATATCAGCGATATAAATATTTTTTTTGTCATCAACCGCTATACCATGCGGTGTACTCAGTGTATCATTTAAATGGATTGTAGTAACACTTTCATTGGGTATAATTCGACGGATTAAATGCAGGCCGGCATCAGCCAGCAGTATACTCTCGCCATCTATTACAATATCCATAACATATTTAAAAGTTGCTTCATTACGTGTATCATTTTCCTTATCGGAGGTCCTGTTTTCGGCAACCGTAGAAACATTTCCATTTCTGATTAGGCGTACCTTTGCATTGCCAATATCCGCAACATACACACCGCCTTCAGGGCATAATATGACTGCATGGGGTGAAATGAACATCGCTGAGTCAGTGGCACCATCTTTAAAACCGGGCGCACCGGGAATACCTGCTAGTGTGGAAACTTCAAATGTTCCGTTTTCTGATTTCGTAATGATGCGGATTGTATGATTACCAGCCTCAGCAACATATATCTTATCTTCTGTTTTATCATAAGCCACACCATGTGGTGAATTAAATTTTGCATCTACAGCCGGACCGTCTTGATAACCCTTCTTATCGGGACCTCCGGCTATTGTGGTTACCTTTCCATCGAAGGTGGCAATTCTTATCGCATGGTTGTTAATATCAGCAAAGATAATTGAATTTTCATTGTAAGCAGCCAGTCGGATGGGTTTGTTTAGTTCTGCATTTTCACCATCTGTAAAACCGGGTGTTCCGTTTCCGGCAATAATGAGCACTTTACCTGTTTCTTCATTGCTGCATGCGGTTATTAATAAAATAAATAAAGTAATGAATCCCACAAGTCGTTTCATTTTTTTCTCCCTTGAAATAATTATTGATCATTAAGTTTCTTAATATTTGAACTTTCCCGGATAGGTGGAGCTAAACAATATTCCACAAAATATCGTTCATTTCGAACCAGGCTAATTTTAAAATAATTTTAACTATGTTAAAAAGTTGAAATTCTTATGCCAAATTTGTGGCCAGTAACATGTTAAGTTATATTTTAATATACGAACACGTGCATTGCTTCTAATGACTTTGTCTTTTTAAAAAGCGTTACAAAGCGCCACCTAATTATAAAGATTTTCTTAATTATTTTCACCTTTTCTGAAGGTACACAACCATCCAACCCCTGCAAGTGAATTGATTAATTTGTCTAAAAAAATTTAAGTGATTTAATATTCTTGGAGACTTTTTGGTTAGTCGGATTAAAAATGATTTTATTTTATACAAAAAAGGAGGCTTTTTAGTCTTGGAGTAGGAATACGAGATTCTACGCAAATAAGTGAAAATCTTACTAAATATTTTTTAATACTGTTTGAATGATTAAACACACTTTCGCATCTCACGCCATTCTTTTGCCTCCTTGCTAGTGCAAAAAGGTGTAGGTTTATGGAAGGATCATCACTCCGACATAATACTTTCCCCCACAATAACTTAGCATAGAATTTTTTACTACCCTTTATGGAATAAAAACATAATTTGCTGAGAAAAAAGTTAAGAGGGGTTTTTAACTAGATATTTATTAATGCTACCAAATTGCAATCCCACTCCACCCTATGATAGAAGTAATTTTGTAGTAGTGTGGAGAGGAGGGGGGGGGGGAATTAAGAATGAGTTTGAGGTAAATCTTAGAATTGACAAGG
>JAUXDO010000003.1 GCA_030618315.1 Candidatus Peregrinibacteria bacterium
CTTCCACGTCGAATAGGCTTTGGTATTGCAGTTGGTTCCATTGTCCTATTTACACTGTTTGTAGGGGCTAGTCCTGCCGTTGTACGGGCTAGTATTATGGGTATTTTAGGGCTTATAGCACTTAATTATGGTCGTCAGTCCAATATCAGTCTTACAATACTTTGGACGGCGTTTTTTATGGTACTCTGGAACCCAAAAATATTGTGGTGGGATGTTGGGTTTCAGCTGTCCTTTTCAGCTGTCCTTGGTCTTATTTATGTTGCACCGTTATTTGAAAAATATTCTAAAAAACTGCCAGAGGCATTTGGTGTTAGAGAGGCGATTATGATGACACTTTCTGCGCAGGTTATGGCATTACCTGTCATTATTTTCAATTTTGAACGTTTGTCTATGATTTCTCCAATCGCAAATTTGCTTGTGGTTTTTGCGCTTCCGCCAGCGATGCTATTTGGATTTATTGCCGTACTTATTTCATTTATTTCTCATACTTTAGCGCTAATTCCTGCATATTTAACATGGGGAATTTTGTCGTATATTATTAAAGTAATTGAAATAACCGCTGATATTCCGTATGCGAGTGTGAATTTACCGGGTATGAAGGTTTGGATGATGTTTGGGTATTATATTTTGTTGGGGTTGGTGCTGGTTGTTGCATATCGTAGGAAGGATTCAGGAGTTAGGAGTGAATCCCCCCAGCCCCCTTTATCAAGGGGTAGCTAAATTAAGTAAGGTGATATTACTAAATTTGCCCCCTGATAAGGGGGTTGGGGGTTCTGGACTAGTCGAAGATTCGTGGTTTTCAGTATAACTAACATACCCTTGACTTTCTATCTCAAATATGTTATGATTACAACCTTTTTTTAACATGCTCTTTGACATCATAAAAACAGCAGCAGAGAGTTGCTTGCTGCCAATTATGTAATAGACGTCTTAAAATAGCCATTTTCTGGCCTTTTTTAAGGTCGTTTTTTGCTGGCAAGCAAGCTCTTTGTTGCGAATATCACTTTTTTGGAGCAACCATTTTAGATTCAAAATTCAAGATTAAAGATTCAAGATTAATCTTTTTTGGGTTTTGGATGGTTGTTCCATGAAAAACTTACAAAAAACTAAGGAGGAAAGATATGAAATCCAATGAAAGAAAACATGGGAGGGGCTTACCCCTTTCCCCAAGCAAGGAGGATACGATGAAAAAATGTGTACGAAGGAAGCCCAAGTTTAGGAGTCCGCTCCTGAACATTGTGGTTGCCCTGACTGTGATGATCGCGTTCGGTGCCATGTTCAGCACTGGCTGCAAAGATGCCGCCGACACGAGTGAAATCTCGTTCGAGATGGTCTTCGAGTTCAGCGATGCGTTGGACGAGCAGACGGACTATTCCGAATGCGAGCTATCGCTCGACTACTCCAACACGGGTTCCGAGAAGGAATCCAATTCCAAGGAGATTAAATTCAATAAGCTCGAGCGAAACGTTCGGAACTGTCCCGACAAAGTCGACACCGACATTTTCGCGAGTGCAAGAGGCTGGCCAGACAAAGTTGGAAACAACTTCGAGCCCAAGGCCGACAAGGTCATCTGCCACGAAGTGGAAGATTCCGAAGGCTCAACAATCGCCGGAATTAATTTCGGCAACACCCCCGGCAACTTCGGTGATGTGCCATTCGCCCTATTCGGTGGTCTTACATCGGCAGTCGCGATCACGCGACGACAAGACACTGTCTTGTTTTCAAGATTCAAACTCAAGGACCTACAATTCCGGGGTCCGATACTGATTGCCGCCATGTTCGGCGTCATCATGCTGGCAAGCGGTTTTGCAATCGCGGTATCGCTTACGCCACTCGTTGTGGTTGGAGTTACGGCAATTTTGTTGATGTCAACGAAGAAGTCGGTGGCATGTGCCGATGGCGATGATGCGTCTGAGGGATGCAAAGGTATTTCGGACATCGATCCGGACATGGTCATTCTTTCCGAAGGAAATTATAAATGCTGTGTAAAGGCTTTCAGGATTGTAGTGAACAGTGGACAGGAAAGAATTGATGAGGTCAGAGCAAGGATGAATAGCCTCTGCTTTCTGACACCAGAAGCGGTCAAAAAGGCCTATGCGGAGGTTTTCGAGTAGACATAGTCTTTTTAGTAAAAGCCACAGAATAACTTATTCGGAGGTTTTTGGGATTGAACAAGATAAGAGTGAAGTGATATTCGCAACTTGAGTAGTGCACTCGCTCCGATACCCATCGGAGCGAGTCGCACTCACTTTTTATTCACAATTTGAACATTTAAACAATTAACAACCTTCTAACAAATAACCTTCTAACCTTATGAGTACTTCTAATGAATTATCTATACCCCAGTCATCGTTTGATGACGTCCCACCAGGTCTACCAATTATTGAAAGAGTTGGGAGAGCAGGTGGCATGGCAATACGCTGGGTTCGCGACCGAACAACCAAAACTACGAAAAATGGTTTCAATAAGGATTATGCTGAAATTGAAAACATTCCTGATGAAATGGTTGGTTTGGATTTAACAGATACTTCAGAAGCGAGAGCAGAAGCTTTTGGGTTATTAACTGTTGAAGAATTAAATTATTTTGAAGTTAAGGTGGCGAAATACATCAAAAATACTTTTGAGCTATTTGAATCAGAAATACCTTACGGTGTGATTTCAACTTATATCAGCACTTTGTTTAAAGAAGGTTACAAAGAAGCTAAAAGTGAGTTAGATGCAGAAATATCCTTTGATTTAGATTTGGTTGATAAAGGAGTTACGAATTGTCTTAATGCTATAGGGGTAGCAGATAGGATGAGTGAGATGAGTATTTCTAAGATAACTGATTTTGTTAGGCAAAGAATATTAAAAGTTGGATTTGGAACCATAATGGAAACAGTTAAGGTTAATCCAATTACAAACAAACATCTAGCAATGTATTTAGTTGAAACTGAAGCTATTGAGCTTCAACGTGGGCTTGCGACCAAAAAAATGAATGAAAATTATTGTGAGGTTGTGTCTGAATGGAGAGAGGTTAATGAAGAGCTCTCTGATGAGGAATTAGCTAAATACTTCAATCGTGAAAAATTTGATAAAAGATATTTATCTACTTACTTTGATACTTGCCAATTTGGAATTATAAATATGCAACTAGTCAAAGAGGCTGAAAAATTTGCCAGAAATAATGATTTTGATGAAATACTAGACTTGTGCAAAAGTGCCATTGTTAATCACCTTGAAGAAGCGGATGATATAAATGAAGGGGGACAACGACGCTTTACACCTAAGAATTGTGCTTTTACAAGAAATGGAACTAATGCCTTCAGATTATTTTATGATAAATACCTGGATGATGGTGATAAAGTTTGTGTTTCATCTGAGGAATATGGTGAAATGACAAAGATGCTCAAGTATGACCCAAAGGATAAAAATAGTAAAAAACTTAATGTTACCCCTCCACTTCCAGTTTTTGCAGAGGGAGTGAGTGAAGATTCTTATGTGGAAAAGGTTCGAAAGCATGTAGAAAAACATAAGCCTGATTATTTATTAATAAGTGTTGTAAGTAGAAGGGGGACAGTATTCCCTCTTGAGAAAATAAGCGAGGTATTAAAAAATGGCAGTCATAAAGTGAATCTAATACTTGATGGATGTCAGACAGTAGGCAGAAGAAGAATGGATTTTAATAAAATTCGCCCTGATGTATTTATTGGCAGTTGCCAAAAGGGTACTGATTTAGGTGGTCCTGTTGGAATTCTTGCTGTTGCAAGTGATTATGTTGAGAATAAGGGTAAGCTCGCTTACTGTGAAGGAAAAAAGGGTAATCCATATATGAAATTGAGAAAAGAAGATAAAGAAAAGCTTAGACGTATTTATCAATTGGAATGGAATAATAATCAAGAAATTGGCACATTGAGTACAGTAGATATGGCACGCTTTATGTATGGTATTGATCCTGAATCTTTAAGGTTAGCACTTGATGAAAATGATGATGAATTACCAGAATGTTTAATTAAGAGCGTGGAAGTTAGAGAAAAAACTAATCATGATTTGGCATGTAACTTTTTAAATCTATTATGGGCAATTAATCATAAAGAAGAGAATGAAGATAGAATTAAAATATTCCATCCAGTCAATGTTTATTCCGAAACTGGTAAAGTGCAGGAAGATAGAGTGAGTAATATATTTGAATGTAAAATTAAAGGGTTACATTTAACAAATAAGAAAGATGATGGTAAAACTATTCGGAAAGACGAGAATGGAAAGGATGTCGAAGATGGAATAGTTGAAATTGCTGCTGCTTTTGGCGTAACGATTCAGGATTATTTTGATCAAGCTGAAGAGGGAGTATCCTTTCGAATAGCTTTTCATCCATTTATGAGCAATGAATCAATAAAGTTACTTGGATTTGCACTTGAAAAATGCTGTGAAATTGCCAAAGAAAGAGAAGGGGAATAATTCTGATTTCTGATTTCTGATTTCTGATTCAACCTGCCTGCCGGCAGGCAGGTGTAACATTCTAGATTCTGGATTCAAGAATGGGATTCAGAAATCTGAATTCTGAATTCTGAAATCTACTTCTTTCTCTTATCCAGTCTTGTTGCTTCCTTCCATGCAAGCTCAAATGCGACGGTCATTGCCTGAAAAATCTCCTGACTTTCAATGATGATTCCAAGTTTTTCCTTCCATGAAGTTATAACGACTTTATTGTCGTAGAACTGGATTTCGGGATTGAAATCATATTTTTTTGCGGGAATAAGTCTGCTATCGCGCCATTCGTTTTTATTGTTCTTGGTTTTTAAGCGTGCCAACTCAGTATCCGGATGTATTGAGCGAATAAATATTTCGTTCCCCGCACGTCTTCTATAGTAATCCTTGAAATAATCCGGCAATCCACCATGCATTCCATCGAAAGATGCATAAGATCTAATTGTTTCGGTTGAAGTCAACGTGTCATCGTATACTTTCACAAGACCATCATTTCCTTCGTAAAACGTAACCTTAGGCTTTGTACTTTCCGGGCGGTATTGAGATTCTAATTCCGCCATAACTTCATTTAGCTGAGTTATTTTGTCGTCTATCTTTGCATTGGCATCAACTTTTTGGCGTTTAAGCAAATTAATCAGATTCTTTGGCTCTTCAGGTGTATATAGCTGAGTGTTTGCTCTGGTGGATTTCTTAATCAATCCTCCATCTACCAATTTGTCTAAGATGAATCGGGTTGTATTGCGTGGCAATCCAGCGCGTCTGGCTACAACCGATGCAGGTTGGGTTCCAAGTTCCAAAGTTTTTAGGTAAACATTAATCTCTTTTTGGTTTAAACCTATGTTTTGTAGTACATTTTCGAGCATGTATTTAATATTAAATGATGACAACTTCTGTTTGTCAGTCTTAGTATAGCTTATATAAAGCCAAAAGTCAATACTATTGGTGGTCTTATTTAGTCTATTGACAATTTTACTTTATCACGTTATAATACTTCTCCACACTAAATAAAAAAAGGAAACAAAACAAAATAAAATAAAGTTGCTCATTTAAATCACAAAACAAAACACATCATATTAATACTGAATTGCTCTCATAACTCCGATTTATCTCAGATTATTTTAATCGCTAACATCGTTGCAATTCACTTGGAATGCTATGGCATTACCGCGCAAATCGCGCCGTGTTATCAACTAAAATAATTCTGACCTAACCTGCCTGCCGGTAGGCAAGGTTTCGAATTTACGAAAGCAATTCAGTATATATGAGGAGATGTGTGCAAATAGGAGGGGTATTAATTCTTTTCTGTACGTGAACTTTCAATTAATGATTTCAACATAACGAGATCTCGAAGGGTATACCGGCAGAAAGGTTTAAATCTTACTCCAGCACAAAATTCAGGCGAACCGTCAATATTTATCGACAATACGCTTTCGAATCAAAAACAAAAATACTATTTGTACAAACCTCCTCATATTAAAACTCGAAAATCGAAAACAAAATAAGACAAAATAATATAAAAAATCAGATTCCGGGCGAGTACGCTTGCCAATATCGCTTAATAAACTCATTTAGAAGGGGGTTTAATTGCCTAGGGGTAGGCAAAAACACAAAAACAAAAACTAGTTAATTTTTATTTAACTAAACCAAGAAAAGCGATGAGTAATGTCATCGCTTTTCTTAACACTTATTTTTTTAATTTTATATATTATGAACAATTTAAATAAACCAAACTCGTGCGAATCTTCTTCGGTAGAAAAAACAAGAGAAGAGCTAGTTCGCTTAATTGCAAACGTAGAAGTAGAAGTAGATACCGAAAAAGTCCTAAGACTATTTAAAGAAGCAACGGAAATGGGCACTACAGACGCCGACGCCTATCTTGCTTTAGGCACAATGGCAGACATTGAATGCAATACCGAAGGAGTCAGAAGATTATGGGAAAAAGCAGCAGAAATGGGTAGTGCAGAAGCCTATCGCAGATTAGGATCTCTTTTATTAGAAGAAGACGAATACGATAGATTATGTGAACTATCTGAAAAAGTAGAGGAAATACCTACTGTAAATCGCGTTATTGCATTAGGCCCAGCTGAAGAAAAAATTACCAAAGAATCTAAGAGGTTATATAAAAAAGCAATAGAAATGGGTAGCGCAGATGCTTATTTCGATTTAGGTTTACTTGAAAAAGAAGGGGGCAATATTGAAGAGGCTAACAGATTATTAGCAAAGGCAGCAGAAATGGGTAGCGCAACAGTTTATTTCTATTTGGGTTCACTTGAAAAAGAAAAGGGCAATATTGAAGAGGCTAACAGATTATTAGCAAAGGCAGCAGAAATGCGTAGCGCAAAAACTTTGAATTTGCCTGAAGCCTCTGATAGATAAGAATTTATTTTTAACTTTTTAAATTATGCCTGAAAAAATTCAAAAATTAATCAGTCTACCAGAGGCTCCAGATGATTCTTTATCAGAAAAAGAGGCACAGGCTGTGCAAATCAGAGAAAAAATCACTGATGACGTTTTAAATACACAATTAAGGAAATCAGTAGAACTATCCTTTGATTGCGATCGTGGAAATCCAGAATCTATTGATATAAACAATCTTACCTTTCATATGATGAGGCAAAATGGTGACACCATTATTTTTGGGGAAATAGGGGATGGAAGAGAGATTGCTATTACTCCGTTTTTTGGTGAGGATTTTGATGCTTATTTTATGGATATAATAGATAATAGAGAAAAAGCATTAGATTCCTTTTTGGGAGAATCAAATCATTTATTTAGCCAGTTAAATGGAGAGATAAACTAGGACTTTTTGTACTCCTCCAGAATTCTTCTTAATGACTCTTCAAGTGGTGGCATGTGAACTCCAAGTGCCTCTCTTTTATCTGTATTTAATACATCGTTTGAGCGACGTTTGCATAATTCGTCCTGTTCAGCTTTTGGCATTACATTTATCTCAAAATCCGGATCCACGATTTCTTTGTACATCGTCATAATTTCAACGTGATTCATGGCTCCTATGTTTGTCATGTTTAAAATGCCAGTTGTACCCATTTCGATAAGTTTAATAGTTGCTGGCACAAAATCTTCCATAACTGTGCAGGAATTTGTAATATTAATCATTTGTGGATAATGAAGCATTTTATCTATCAGGTTTTTTGGTGATGATTTGCCCATAATCGGAATTCTGACTCTAAGTTGCAATACATTTGGGAATTCCTTGAGTAGTTTTTCGCAAATTGCTCGTGATCTGCTATAAATCGAACCAAAAAAGTTTGGTTCGTCATCTTCTGAGTAACCTTTTCCATCATTATCACCTGTATAAACACAACCACTGCTTAATTGAGCGACTTTTATTCCTTTTTCGAACGCTGCTGAAGCAATATTCAATGAACCTCCCACATTTACTCCTAAAGTTTCGACTGGATGTGTTTCACACCAATCTACATTCGGCCTACCTGTCATTCCTGTGGCGTTGATGATGTAATCAGGATTAACTTCCTCAATAGTTTTTTTAACTTCATCAAAATTACGTATTTCAATACGAGGACCATAAACTTCATGGCCTTTTTCTTCTAAAGCTTCTTTTAATTGAGAGCCAATAAATCCCGTTGATCCAAATAGTAATATTTTCATTGCTTTGATATTTTACTCTGCTTTTGAATTGAATAAAAGAGTATGTGGGATTTTGAACTAGTCTATACGTTCGTATGTATTAAATATATTAATAATCCCGCCTAACAATACTTGTAAGGGATTAATAAACAGACCTATTATATTGCGCCCAAAGCGGCGCGACTTACTTTTGTGCTGTGATATCTACTTTAAAACGCTGATTGTAATGATTTCCTTTAGCTTCTTACTTTTTTGATGTCAAAACAGTAAGCAAAAAACCACCGGGGTTTTACTAACCATCGCAACCACCTACTGTCCATCAGCATTAACCTGACGTAAAACCCCGGACCCCGGATTCTACCTTGATTCAATGACCTACAAGCAATCTTCCTGACTGTAGCTGTTGCTCTCGAGCCTGGGTGGCTTAAGAACAAAAATCAAATTCAGTGAAATCAGTAAAATCAGTGTGAATCAGCGGTTCAGACAATAAAATAGGCAAATCTTAAATCGTTAATCGCTAATCTTAAATCGTAAATCAATACCTTACAAGTATTGTTGTGATGGGTTAAAGGTGCACATGATGTTCCTGAACCTTTTTAGATTTATTGACTGGTAATATGAAATAATGTACATTTAACCTCCTTTTAACATCATAGGTGTAGTTATGATTCACTGTGGTGTCACTTTGACACTTAAATACGTAACAAATGTGACCCACCATCGGTGTGGTCATAATTACAATGGAGGTAGGGAATGAAGACGTCCGAAGGAGCTTGTAAACACGAGATAAAGAGGAATAAACATCGTGATGAATCTTGCTACAAGTGTGGTGGCAAGGGAAAAGATCACGAAGGAAACGAGTGCAAAGTTTGCCACGGAATAGGTAAGACCAAGAAGCATTATCAATTTTGCGTGAACTGTGGCCAAACCTTTGGTAAATAGTTCATATTGACCACACTAAAATTAGCCATTCATTTATTAATTTATTTGGATGGCTTTTAACATCGCAATTTAGATTAAGTTAAATTACTTTAGAATTTTGTTGGATGACCATACGTAATTAAGTTTTCTTTCTTTATTCTGGTCCATCCTTTAATTTGCTTTTCCCTTCTCCTAGCTTCGATAAGACTATTAAGTTCTTCAAAATAAACTATCTTAATAGGTAGCCTTTTATAAGTATATTCAGACCCTTCTCCTTTGTTGTGTTTCTTTTTACGATTATTGATGTTGTTACAAGATCCTGTGTATAAGGATTTGTCTGAACATCGTGCAAGATATACAAAATATTTCATTGGAATACTATAAATTCATTGTCCTTCGACTCTCTTTGTTCACTCAGGACATTCGACTCCTTATTACTGTGGTGGACACACCATGAGCGGAGTTCGAAAGAATGTAATGATTGAGAACGGAGTCGAATGGTGGGTGCACTGGGACTCGAACCCAGGGCCAATAGCTTAAAAGGCTACTGCTCTACCAACTGAGCTATACACCCTCGTCGTCGTCTTGCTTCAGCTTTCGTATACTCCTTCGTAAACTACGTCGTCTACTCCAGCTTACGCAAGCTCCTCCTCTCCCCACAAAATTCGCTGCGCTTCCCATTTTGCGGGGTCCCTTTTTTTTTGAATGTTTAGGCAGTTGGTTATAAGCTTTACCAAACATCCATACAATAAAAGAGCCCAAATATATTACGTGTGCGTATGTTAAAAGTCAAATTATTATTCATCACCTCCAATAAAGCTGGAAATTACAAAAGCTATGGCTGGGATTGAGAACCAGATGTTGTAGTTATTTATCATCATTTGTACCATGTTTGATTCTCTATACATATGAAGAACTGCTTCATTCATAATAACGCTTGTTTCCTGCACAAGAGATGAGCCGGAAGCATAAATAAGGATGGTACTTGTAATAAGTCCCGCACTTAGTATTCCGTATGTCAGGTTTAATATTACTGACATTGCGGAAGAGCCCGGTCTACCCATGTTGATTGAAAATCGTCCGCGTGTGGCAATGATTACTATGGTAAACACAAAAATGAAGATTTTGAGCACCACAAGAGTGCTTATACTGCTTGATAAATCAACGACATTAACAATTGGCTCGTCTCCGATTAAATAACGTTCGATTATGTTTCCAATGCCATCTGAGGTAAGGATTGCAATGTAACTGGCAATGATAATTTTGAGTGTCTGATTACGCCCAATAATAAAACTATACGCTATTATTACCGTAAAGAAGACGATTACGAAGAGGTCCCAGCTCAGATTTATTTCCATTATTTGTATTTATTTTTTGTTGATTTGTCGACCGAAGTCCCTTGAGACGAAGGTTGATCAATAAAAGTATACAAGAAGCAATTTTTTTATGCAAACTTTTTTATTATTGCCTGATGTAAGTCTCAGTTACAGGTCCTGTTACTATTGTCATTATATCAACTCCTCCTTCATTTTTCTTAATCGAATAAGTATTTGTAACTATAAAAGGCAGGGGTATCTTACCGCCTGGGCATCCATTTTGCATCATGACCATTTTCATTGAATTATCTCCGATTTTTTCATGAGTTCCGGATGTTGTACAAACATCAGTTGAAGAATTGTATGTTCCATCCTCAGAAAAATTGAGTATCGAAAGCGTTTCCCCCTGCAATCCACCATTTACATAAATTGCAGTACGTGCCCATCTTCCTAGATAAGTACTAATTTCTTCTTCTGATTCATCATCGGTGTTTTCGATTTCTGGCAATCTCATTACGTTATCCGCAACTCTATCTGCCTCTTGCTCGTATGTATCTTCGTTTGAAAAATCGAGTTCTCCATTATTAACCGAATATTGTTGGCTTCCACAGCCGGAAATAACGATAATAATAACTAATATTAGTAAATACTTTAAATTTTTCATGATTTTTTAGGTTATATCTTAAATTATGGTGTCACCGGTCGGGATTGAACCGACGACCTCAGGCTTATGAGGCATTACGCTCCATAAAAGAGATATATCAATCCCTATTTTGTGACTTACTTAAGCCGTTTCTAAAGCACTGACTAACACTTTGAGTGTTTTTAGCCGAGAGCCTCAGGCTCAATTGGAGTATAGCAGATTTTAAGTAAGATAAAATTATTTTTTCGGGGTTGCATTTGACATAGTATTAATTAAGTTTTTGATTGACACATAATATATTTACCATTATCATGTCCCACTAAAAATTTAAAATAATGGAAAAATTCACTCTAAAAGATAAAACAGTGCTAGTTACTGGCGCTTCATCAGGTTTGGGAGAATCCTTAGCCAAGAAAAGCGCAATACTTGGTGGTAGAGTTTTTGCGGCAGCACGCAATTTAGACGAATTAAAAGTATTATCTGATGAGTCAAAAAAAGAAAGTGGTGATGGTAAAGGTATAATTATTCCAGTAAAAACAGATATTCGAAATTTGAAATCAGTTAAAAATCTTTTTGATGAAATTGATGAAGGTGGAAATGATATAGATATTGTAATTAACAATGCGGCGATTGGTCACAATAGCAAAATTCAGGATATAAGTGATGGTGAATTACGAGATATTGTAAATACAAATTTAATTGGATCCATATCTGTAACAAGAGAGGCTATAAATAGAATGCTGAAGCAAAATAATGGTCATTTAGTGTTTGTATCATCTTTAGCCGGTAAACTTGCATTCCCAAATCTCTCAATTTATTCAGCAACAAAATTTGGTATAGAAGGATTGGCTGAATCCATTCGTGAAGAATTATCTGAAACAGGAATTAACGTAACAACAGTACGACCGGGGGTTATGGACACTAATTTTTTTGCAACTGCTGGAATGAATGAATTTGCAGATACTATGAAAAATAAAATGCAATCTCCTGACGATGTCGCTGATGAGATTATTAATGCTATTGCCAACAAATCTCATGATGTAACCATAGGGTCAGATAAGCGTTTTATGCTCCTGTTAAAACTTTTACCCAAATCAATTGCACGCAAGTTGCTACCATATATTACTTAATATAATAAAGAATGAAAAAGATACCAAAAGACCCTGTCAATTATTGTTTTGTTGCAGAATTAAAGTCCCATTTTTATTCTGGAAAAAGGAGTCATTAATAATAGTGTAAGCAATCTTTTGTACAGGAGTCATTTTATTCATTCCAAGACCTGTATGCTTTTTATGGTTATTGTAGTAATCAAGCCATAATTGCAGATTATAATTAAGTTCATTTATTGGTGCTTTAAATGGCCAAAAACATGCCTCATTCTCTTTAAATGTTCTATGGTAACGTTCTATTTTGCCATTATGCTGAGGTGTGTATGGTGGATTTCTTTTTAATTCAATTCCGTGTTCTTTCAGAAACTCTTTTATCTTGTTCCCAAATTCAGATCCCTGATCCGTTCTTATTACCTGTATTCTAAAAGGTGCTTTTTCTATAAGTTCTTTTAAAAAGATAATAGTGTGTTTTTGGGTTTTTCCTCCAAGCACTCTTGCGAAAGCCCAACGACTACAGTCATCTATTGCATCGTAAACAATAGCCTTTCTCTGGTAACCAAATGGGTAACAGGTATCCAGTTGTACCTCCTGCCCAGGCCATGATAGACAATAGCTTTTCTTTTTTCTGCGTTGATGACTGTAATTATAATAATATCTAGTACCTTTTCTTTTTAAGATACGATAGATAGTGGATTGGTTTATCTGTATGTCTAATTGATCAGCAATCCAATCCGGACCTTTAAACGGGTTTTTCTCAGCTATATTGCAAACAATATCCTCAATTACCTCAGGTGTTCTGTTCCAAGTCGTTCCGTCTTTTGGTCCTGGTTTTTTAGGTAATAAAGCTTCTTCACCACCATAAATAAATGCCCATTTCCATCTGCTTACACTTTTTCTGTTTACTTCAAGTATTTCTGCTACATCTTTTATCTTTCGCTTCTTCGCAATTATATCTTTTACCAATTTAATCTTTAATTGAGTCATCTCGAAGGTGTTACATTTCATAAAATAGTACTCTTAAATAGCTAAGAGACTATGTTAACAGAAATGGGACATTAATTGCTGCAATCTTAACAATTATGAGGTGCAAGAGAATGACCTTAGTGGAGATTTTGAAGGCTTTTTAAATACTGTTACAGATGTACCTGCCTCACCTTCTTTGCATCCAGTTGATATTAATGAAGCAGGAATAACTAATCAGCAAACTTATATAAAAATTAAAGATATTAATGGAAATGGCACAGAAAAGCCAATACTATGCAATATTGAAATTGGTGTAAGCTTAGAAGGTCATAGAGGAATTCATATGTCTCGTTGTGAAGAAGTGCTTTTTGATTTAAATCAGCAAACACATAATTCTTTAGATGATTTCGCGATTGCTATGGCTAGAGAAATTAGAAAAAAACAAGAAAGTAAAGGATGTATTGTTAAAGTAAACGGCATTTATTTACATGATCGTTCTACAAGGGTAACTCAACGTACATCACAGGATAAAATCTATCTTTTGAGCGAAGCTGAATCAAATGATAACGGAGAATCAGTTCAAACAGGAGTTCGTGCATTTAATATTAATGCGTGCCCATGTACAAGAGCTTATACAAAATATTCCTCGATTCCAGAATTACAGGAAGCTGGATTTAATCATGAACAAATAAAGAAAATTTTAAATATTGTTATAACTGGAAGTCATACACAACGTGGAACTATTTCCGTAATTATTGATAAAACAGATCCAGAAATAACGGTAGGAGAAATTTATAAAGTTATAGATGATTCTGCTCATTTGGTATATGAACTGCTTAAACGACCTGATGAGCACGAATTGGTTGCACGTGCTTTAAATAATCCGCAATTTACTGAAGATGTGGCACGTGAAGTAGTACTTCGTACATTTAATAGATTTCAAGAAGTGTCACTAGATGATACGAAAATAGATGTTGAATCAATACTACAAGACAGTATTCATATTCATGATGTACGAACAAAAATTAATACCACCTTCGGTAAAATTAGAGAATCAATTAAAAATGAAACACACTAAACATCCTACAAAAAATTACGATTTTGCGCCAATAGCAAGTATCCTTGGGAAATACAACACCAGGGGTTTTCAGGATAGTAAAAATGAGCTGGATAATGCGCTTGGTTATGCCTTAGACGAAATCGAGACTAATGACAAGCAACCTGTTCCACATACAGCACCAGAACTTATTAATGGTATTCGATTGTTTTTACATCAAACAATTTTACCTATTTTAAATGAGGTAAAAGATAGGGTTTCGACTGAACATCAATTGCGTATTGAAAATGTAATTGCTGATTATTGTAAAAAATTAGATCAATTGCCCGAACCATCCAATGGCGAATGGCTTTGCGATCAATCTGAAATAGAAGCTATGTTTGAACTAGAAATGACGGAGGGTAAATCTTGGGAAACAATAGAAAGTGATAATAAGAAATGGAAAAAATGGGTGCAACCTCAATCACATGATGCATTGAATGAAATTGCTTCAATTGAAGAAGTTAGAAGTCTATTTGCAGTAGTTAGAGAAAAACTTCTTTGTGTTGCAGAATTTAATCCAATTTTATATTCAGATAAAGGGCAAGGTCATCATCTTTTTTGGTCACCAACAAAAGAGGGTGAAGAATGTATTATTCCAAACGATTATTCACTTGCTGACTATTTGCGCTTTCATTGCCCGCATAACGATGCTCATCTTGCACATTTAAATGCCAATCCCGAAAAATCAATAATTTCATATAGTGATTACATGGATGAAAGAGCATTTTCGGAAGCAGTCGCGGTTCATGCTGAATGGCAAATGTTCGAAGGCGTCCAGGATGATGATTTTTCATATCTTTTATACTCCCAATTGCATCCAAATCGTCAAAAAGGAATATCTAAAGATGAATTTCAGGATTGGATGGTGAATTGTCGTGGGTATGAATTCCGACTTAGATTAGTTCGTTTACTTGGTGATACCTTAACATTCTTTAGACAACATACATTTAATGAGGCAGTTAATGAAGCTGTTAAAATCACAGGTGTTCAAAAGGAAGATGTAAAAGCAGAAATAGGAAAATATTATCATTTTCCAGGATTAGGCGCAGTTTATACACTTGGATATAATAAACTATTGGAATCTGGAGCAATTAAGACTCAAGATACCTTTTTAAAGAACAATCAATTAATTACCACATGGCATCAATTTTAGCCACTAATTAAAACTAATTATGAAAAATTCTCCTGACAATTCTCCAAAAGCGAATAATGAAACTGAACAACATAAGCCATCAAGTTCAACTCAGCTTGATGTAGTTAATACAGCTACAAAAGTTCGCAATGTCATTCAGCCACTTGAAAATAATAAATCCCATAATATTTATGAGCTTGATGGATTTGAACCAGTTATTTTAGATGAAAAGTTTTTAAAATCCATTGGCATTGAATCAGGGGTAGATGACGAAGCACTACAAAGACTAGTGGAGGGATCTGAACAGTTTAAGCGCTTATATCAAAATAGAACACTGACACCTAATTTGGAATTTAATTGTGAATCAATAGACTTGGACACTCCTCTTGAAATCCATAATTATACAGGCATGTGTCCGACTTATGTACAAGAGCTAAGCCCTTCGGCTGGCGCTTGTTCTATTGCATGTCAATACTGCTTGGTAACTGATGGTGATCACAGAACACCTACAACTGTTTGGCAAAATTATCCCGAGTTAGTTGCTCAAGTTTTGGAAGATAAAAAAAATGAATCATCATTTTATTATTTTTCACCAAAAACTGAAGCTTTTTCTGAACCACATCTTGAAACAGGAGTGTCTCATGGAATTTTACAATCTTTTATAGATCATTTTGAAAAACATCCGGATTCAAAAGCGAGAATGTTTATAGCAACCAAAGCTGGCATGAAGCATTTAAATTTTCAACATAATGATAAAAGTATTTTGGACTTATTAAGTCAGCTAAAAGGAAAAGTCCAAATTAATGGCAGTATTGGTATTATGCCTGATAATTTAAGAGATGTACTTGAGCCGAATGCGGCTACTATTGAAGATCGATTAGAAGCACTTAAACAATGCCAGCAAATAGGATTATATACTGAGTCAGTATTAGCTCAGCCTCTTTTACTTCCTTATATGACAGAAGAAACATTGAATGATTATTTTGCACAACTTAGTGGTGCAGGCATTAAAAATATCAAACCTGAGTTTTTAACAGTAGACCCGAAAAATTTAGCTTTTCTTTCACAATTTGTTAATTATTTCGACCCTGATTTTATGAAGGAGTTACTTGAGGTGTACATTGGTCCGAATAATCGAGCTCATCGCAAACAACGTCTTAGGCTGGCACCAGACAAAGATGCATCTATTTCAATGCTTCGTAAAATTGAAGAACACGCTAAAAAACATGGAATTACAATAAGTATTTGCAATTGGGTTAAGCGTGAATTAAGCACAGTCGATCCAATATTATTAGGTGATATTGATAAAGAGTCTACAAAAAATGGTTATAGATGTCTTGGGTATCAAGTTGATATGATGGATGGTAATCATTAATCACTTGGCAGATATTCAAATGACTGCTTTCTTTTTAGTAAAAGAGAAATGGCAATTATTTTTAATATTACCACAAATATAATTGCGTAAAGGAATCTGGAATCCAGAGTCCACCCAATTGTTAATTTTGAGAAAATAAGAATTATGGATGTACCGAAGCTGACTAAAGATAAATTAGTTGCTCTTTGTGAATGCGGAGAATTTTTTAATATAAAAGAACTCTTTATGTTACGGAAAATATTCTCTGAAAAGAAAAATATACATAGTGAAACAATAGCAATTAATTTAGATTCTGATAGTAATAAAATGAAGGCAATTATCTGTAAACCGCCCGAAAAAATTAATGAAAAATGAGTTTTTACTTTTAATTCTAAAAAATGAGATAATCTTGAGCCAATTATCGAAAAAACCTTGCCTACAACATAAATTAGCCCAAGGCTCTTCAAATTCATATCCAAGCCATTAAATTTATTCTGATAAATCATTTCACCTCTTTCGGAAAAGAAACTGAAAGCCATAATTATTAAAAAAACTGTAATAGTGATTGTTGAAAACAGATGAGTGTGGCTATTCGATGTAGATGATGAATGTGAACTGTTGAATTTTAAGTTAATAAAAAATATAAAACAAAGTGAGAACAATATCGCTAAAAATGCCACTTTAAAACTAGTAATAATATTAAAGTATTTAATTACAATACTGGATATTAGCATACCTATAATAGTTCCAAGTTCGTCTGAAATACTCATTGATCCCAAATAATGAGTTAATCGATTTTTATTGTTATTTATTATGTCATCCAAAAAAGCTTCTTCAGTTCCAGAAAGTAACGCTAGTCCAACACTAAAAAAAATTTGAAATAACAAAAATCCTGAAAATTCTTTTGAAATAACTAAAAAGATGAATGCAAAAAGAGTAGCGATTAGACCGGAAATTAATGTAATTTTTCTTCCGATTTTATCAGCAAAAAATGAACTTGGAATTTCAGTTATCATAAGCAATAAAAGACCTATACTTTGAATTATAGCGATCTGACTGAACGATAGCCCATTTCTATGTTGCCAGATAATTAAAGTAGGAATAATAATTCCATATGCAAAATGCTGAAAGAAAACCGAACTGTAAAATAACCAAAGCTTTTTTTTCATATTATTTTTTACCACTTGAAATTATATATTAAAAAATCGATAAGGTCTTTATTGAATTTATAATAAATATCAAAACATTTCCACTGCATTCAATCCAGCACTTAAAGCCTTAGATGGCATTTTTAAGGACTTCAGCCTGTGACTCTCGGCTATTGATGCAATGCTTAATTTTTGGCTTAAACTAACTGGATTGGTGTCACCGGTCGGGATTGAACCGACGACCTCAGGCTTATGAGTCCTGCGCTCTAACCAACTGAGCTACGGTGACACGGATTGATTTATGGTGATGTTGTTACTTTCCACCGAGCGCAGCGTTTATATAGATTTTGTCGTCTTCGACAACGCCAACTGAGCTACGGTGACACGTATAACTGCTCAAATAAATTACATCGTTTCTTTTTTAAGTGCAAGTTTTTCTTATATCACTTGAATATGTCAATAATTTGCTTTAGTATGGCGCCAACAATATAACCAATTAATGTTATGAAAAAATTATTACCTATATTTGCAATTTCAATCTTATTTCTTTCTGCGTGTGCCACTACATCCGTTAATCTTGGGGATGATCGTGAGTACTTTAGTGAGAGCGAGGAGGCTTGTGAGAAAATTGAATTTGAATGTGCTGAAGGCACTAAAGTTTTTAGCGACGCAACAGGTTGTGGTTGTGAGGATATTGATGAGGAGGAATCCAACATCATACTTAATGAAGAGCTAGCTGAAGAACCAGCAGAAGAAGAACCAGCAGAAGAAGAGCCCGCTGAAGAAGAGGAAGATGATGGTGATTTGGATGATTTTGTAATTATTGATCTTGAGGATGTAGACCTAGTTGGCCCCGACTTACCTGTTGTAGATTTAATTGACTTGCCTGTGATAGACGTTCAACCAGAACCAATTATTGATGTTATCCCAGAGCCGATTCCTCAATTTTAATTATTGAATATCAAAAAACCCGACCCCCTGTCCTTTCGGACATCCCCCTTAAAAAGGGGGAGGGGGCGGGTTTTTTTATGTGTGACTATCTTCTCTTCTTTCTCCGAAGGAGTCCGGAGTCCTTCGGACCTTTCCAAACTCTTTTTACTCCCAGCCAAACAAATTTAAGCAGGAATAGTGAAATGAAGATGTAAATCACAACCTGAGCAAATCTTACTAAGTAAGTCGCTAAGTGTAATGATATTCCCTGGAATACTTCATTGATGTTTCTTACAAGCTGTTTTGATTCGTATTTCCAGCTGTCTTTAATTTCTTTCCAGTCAAAAATCAAATCTTTATACACGTTTATATTAAAGAATGTGTAATTCAGACGATCTAATTGATCCGCTTTACTTTTATTGTATCTGTCGATACGTTCTTTTGTCTGAAGACGTTCGTTTGTTAGCTTATCAATAAGCTTAAGCTTGCTATCTATAATATTTGCCAGAGTTTCTGCGTCGTTTTGGCGTGTTGCAATCTTACTAATCTCGTCATAGGATTTTTGAGCTTCTTCCAATGTGTCTTCAATGGATTGCAATTTCTTTGAAAGAATATCCAATTCATCGTCATATCCCTCTATAGCCTTTTTAATGCTGTAAATACTTGCATTGAAATTCTCAGGTTTAAGATCTTCGATTAATTTTACAATTTCTTCAGCGTTATCGTTAGTTACTTTAAATCTGTAATTACAATAATCTTTATTTTTATCAGAACTTTCAAAAATTATTTCCTCTCTTGATTTTAAATTGGCAATAATCGCACAAGTATCATCTAATTTTCTTGTTTTAATTGTTCCATAGTATTCTTTTACTTCATAATCTTCTGCATCGTCTCCATAAGAATAGCCTGGTTCAGGTATTGGTGGCATTATTGCCATTTTTGATGAAGACATTACTGCCATTTCCCCTCTAAATCCTTCATCCATATCATAAGCATAATCATAGCCGTAGTCTTTGTTTTGATAACCTGTATTGAATATTGTTTTTATTGAAAAACTAATTAGTGAAATAACTACAGTTAATGCAATTATTCCTAAAAGGATCATGCCGATTATTTTGGCGATTGATTTAAGGGACCAATCGAAATTTTTGAAAATATTCATTTTAAAATAATTAAGAATTAAAAATTATGAATTACGAATTTTTTTGAAGATGTTCACTTGCTACTACGTAGTTCTTATAAAAAAGTAACAATCATTTCACAGTTTTTTGAATTAAATATTCGTCGGCAATTACTAAACCGGCCATTGCCTCAACAATTGGTACAGCTCTTACTGCTATGCATGGGTCGTGTCTGCCTTTTATCTCAATTGTCTTTTTCTTTCCTTTGTTATCAACAGTCATTTGTTTTTTTGCAATTGAAGATGTTGGTTTAAGAGCTACACGAAATACAATATCCATTCCGTTACTGATTCCTCCCAGAATTCCGCCGGCATTGTTGGTTGTAGTTGTAATTTTACCATTTTTTGTTGTAAATTCGTCGTTGTTCTCTGAGCCTGTCATAACTGAGCTAACGAATCCGCTCCCCACCTCGAAACCCTTTACTCCGGGAATACTGATCATTGCTTGAGCCAGTTTGGCATCTAATTTATCAAAAACAGGACTGCCTAATCCTGCCGGTACATTTTTGATAACGCATTCAATTAATCCGCCGATAGAATTTCCTTGTTTTTTTACGTCTTCGATCTCTTTTTCAGTAGGAGATATTAATTTTGTTGAAAATTTAATCTTTGGAATTATTTTTTTTGCAATTGCGAAAGCTGCTACTCGTCCGATAGTTTCTCTGGCACTAGCCCTACCTCCACCTCTGTGGTCACGTAATCCATATTTCTTATCGTACACAAAATCAGCATGACCGGGGCGATATAGATTCTTAATTTTTGAGTAATCTTTTGATTTACTATCTTTATTTCTTACCATAAGGCTAATCGGTGTGCCGGTTGTTTTACTTTCAAATATTCCAGATAGGATTTCAACTTTATCTTCTTCTTTTCTTGCAGTTGTAAGTTTATTTTGCCCTGGCTTTCTTCTATCTAATTCTTTTTGAATGTCTTTTTCGGAAATTTTAATTCCTGCTGGGCATCCGTCAATTATTACCCCAATAGCAGGGCCATGAGATTCGCCCCAAGTTGTGATTTTTAATAAGTTTCCGAAAGTGTTTCCAGTCATGTTTAAAGTTGTAGGTTGTAAGATTTGGGTTGTAAGATTTAGGTTGTAAGATTTAGGTTGTAGGTTGTAAGTTGTAGGTTGTAAGCTGTAAAATAGGTCTTAAATCATACAACATACAACATAAATCATTCCTAAATCATACAACATTCAACATACAACTATTTAAACACAATAAGTGTTGCCACTAGTGTATATGCACTGATTATAATAATTATTCCAATTATTGCGCTTTTGACAATTTTTTTAGCCTTTTGAACCATTTCGTCATTACCATAATTTGCAATCATCATACCTGCTCCGTAAATAAGGGCGGCTAATGCAATTAGTCCAACAAAGCCCAGGGCAAATTGAATAATTGTTCCAAGGGTGTTGATTATCGCCGTTACATTTGAGGCTTTTATCTGGTCGGCTTGTTCTTTTACAGGTGTTCCGAATATATTTCTAACTATGGTCTGGTCTACTGCGAGTAATATTAAGCCGATTATAATCCACATAACCGATCTCTTTTGCTTTGTAATTTTTTCTTCTTCACCTGCAGCAGTAATTGATTTAAGTCCGCTGATAATAATAAATAGAATCGCAATTGAGGCAATAATTGCCCTGATAAAGTTAATTAATCCATATATTTCTGTACTGAATGCCGTTTCAACGTCGGTGCTTAACTTCTGAACATCAGCATCTAGGCTTGTAATTAGAATAGATGACGGAGCGTATAAGATATCTATCATTCTTTCTATAAGCAGAATTGCGACTAGTCCAACAACAGCATAAGTAATACTTCGTTTCTGGTCGGTTATTATACTTTCTTCTCCTTGAGCAAAAATCATCCTCATACCGCTTATAATAATCAATATTATAGCTATTGCTCCGATTAAATTCCTCATTACCTTTGCTACAGCCCGAATAGTATCCCTAATTTGCCTTTCTCCACTACGCCAATTTACCTGAATTTCTTCGATTATTAAGCTTATTTCATTTTCTGAAAACCCTTCGTCTTGTAGGTCATTTTTTAAGCCTATTAGGTCAAAGCTATCTTCGTCTGAATATATTTCCCCAATTCCATTAAGTCCATTACTCTCATATTCTGGCCATGATTCTAGTCTATCAATTATATCTGCGGATAATTGTCCCCATTTCTCCCCACTGTAATCAACTACTGTAATTCCTTCATCTTCTAATTTACTTTTAATATCGTCTAATGGCGAAGTAAAATCACTTTGAGCTAATGCAAATGGTACACAATTGATAAAAACTAGACCAATTACAGCAAGAGAACTAAAAATTTTTGATAGGGATCGAATCATAGTTTAGGTCATTAAAAAAGTTGGTAACATGGCTAGTCTTTCCGCAGCTATTGTATTAACAAGGGCATAGGCAGCAAAAATGATTATCACACCTGTAACACCTCCGATAATCATACGTTTTGCCTTCTGATTATGCTCATCGTTTCCAAATGAAGTTAAATACGTAAAGCCTGCGTAAATGGTAAATGCAATTGCTACAGGTCCTAAGAATACAAGAATAAGCCGAATAATACTCGATATTTCGGTGACTGCGGTTCCCGGACCGCCTGCTTCCACTGCGCCTGTAGATTCATTTACAACATAAATAGCATTTACTATATTACTAGCGAGCAAAATTACCATCATCCCAATGATATTCCATGTTAAATTGCGTTTTTGCTTGGTTATCATCTCTTCTTCACCTCCGGCTGTAATCATTCTTATACTGCTAATCACCATAAATAAGACGATTATGGAACCGAGCAGCCATTTAATATAATTTACAATGTCCCTTAATTGGTCATGTGCAGCTTCAAAATCAATGAGCTTATCCGTGGTGGCTTTTTCCGGATTAAATATTCCCGCAACATTTTCAGAAATTATTAATATTATAAATCCCATAAATACATATAGGAAATTTGTTTTTTGTTTTGTGATTACTTCTTCTTTTCCTCTGGCAAAAACCAGCATCATTCCGTATAAAATTCCCATTATCAGTGCAACTCCGCCAACAATAAACCGAACAATCCTTATTGCATTCTGAATAAAACCAATAGCTAATTCTTCACCTGTTTTTCCGTCAGTTGCAAAATTTTTCACTCCTCCCAGATGCTCATCCCAACCTTCACCTAAATAGCTTTGTGCATGTGCAGTTTTAAGCACAATGAAAAGGAATAGACAGAACAGAACAGTTGGACCGACAATCTTTATAATTTTTTTGAGTGTTTTGATATTCATAAGTTTTTATTTTAGCTAATTATAGTATAAAAACTCGAAAATCGAAACTCGAAATTCGAAATTAGAAACCCCAATATCAAATATCAAATTTCTATTGCATTCAGACTGAAAATAGTATAAAGTTATCGGGCTTTAATAATATCGATTAAGAAAATTTTATGTCTAAAAGACCTACACCTAAAAAACAACAGTCCAATTCTTCATCATCACGCCGTTATAAATCCTTTCAGAACAAGGCTAGAAAACGCCTGATTGCAACAACAAATATAACAAAGTGTCCGAAATGTAAGGAGGATAAACTTGCTCATACAGCATGTCCTACTTGTGGTTTCTATAAGGGTCGGTCTGTTATAGATAAGGATAGGGAGATGGATAAGATAACTAAAGTAAAGGCTTAATTTAGTTTTTAGTTTTAAGTTTTAAAAACTAAAATTAAATAATATTTAACATTATGGCTAGCTGGAGACATCTCTCACGTATCATTGTAATGCAAAGCTTCTTTGAACACGAAGCGCGTGGAGGTGATTTTTTTGAAATATTGGCTTATAATTTAGAGGAATACGGTGAAAAAATAGATGATACTTCTTTTGCTGACAATTTGGCTAAGAGAATTGATGAAAATTTTGCTGAAATCCGTAATATGCTTAAAAAACATGCTCCGGAATGGCCTATTGAAAAGATGGATCCAGTAGAAAGAGCTGTTTTAGTATTGGGTGCTTGCGAATTGATCGATCCTGTAGAAGATGTACCTGTAAATGTAGCGATTAACGAATCTATTGAACTTGCAAAAACATATGGTGGGGAAAATAGCAGTAAATTTATTAATGGAGTGCTAAATGCTGTGGCTCATGATAAAACAATTAAAAAATCCAAATAATTATGTACGAAAAGTTAGAAAAACAAATTGGCCTGAAGTTTAAAACGTATGATCTTCTAAAAAACGCTTTTGTTCACAGGTCTTATCTAAATGAACACAAGAATGCTGAATTAGAGCACAATGAACGTTTGGAATTTTTGGGTGATGCCGTTTTAGAACTGGTTGTTACTGAGTATTTGTATTTGAATTATCCAAATCCGGAAGGGGATTTGACTAACTGGAGATCAGCGCTTGTTAAAGGTGAGATGCTTGCAAAGATTTCACGTGAGTTAAACCTGGGTGAATACTTATTGTTAAGTCACGGAGAAGAAAAATCCGGAGGACGTGATAAGGATTACTTGCTCGCAAATACACTTGAAGCACTTATCGGTGTTATTTATTTAGAACTTGGTTATAAAAAGTCTCAAAAATTTATCGAGAAATTTTTATTGGTACATCTAGAAGGAATTCTCGAAAGCGGTTCACATATTGATGCAAAATCTAAGCTACAAGAGATAGCTCAGGAAAAAGTTGCAACTACTCCGTCATATCAAGTTCAGAGTGAAGAAGGTCCTGATCATGATAAGACGTTTACAATGGGTGCGTATATCGGAGAAAGAATGGTAGGGAAAGGGGTTGGTAACTCTAAACAGGTTGCAGAGCAAAAAGCGGCGGAGGATGCGTTGAAGAGGCTTAAATGGTAAAAACATTTCTGATTTCAGATTTCGGATTTCTGAATCTCATTTTTGATTTTGTATTTAGTATTTTTGTTATAAGTCAAAAAATCTCAAATAATAAATCTCAATTCTCATATCGAATCTGAAATCCGAAATCCGAAATCAGAAATAATTAAGTTTACTTAGGAATAATCTTCACGGCTCTATCCTGATCAGATCCAACGCTTTCTGTTATAACTACATCCTTATATTTATCTGAATTTGCTAGATGCATATGGACGACTCTTCTAAAATATGGATTCATTGGAGGAAGCTTGACTCCTTTTTGAGTTTCAATTGCATATTCCGCTTTTCTTTCTGCAAGTTTTATTACACTTTCTTCCTGACGTTTTTTATATCCGTCTACATCAACTACAACCTGAGTTTTATTATCAATTCCCTGTTTCCATAAAAGACATTTTAATAAGTGCTGCATGGCTCCAATAGTTTCACCATGCCAACCTATTAAAAGGCTTGAGTTTTCAGTTTCAATTTGTGCGTAATATGCTGATTCATTTTCTTTGCTAATTTTTACGCCTGTATATGAAATACCAAGTACATCAAGGAATTTCTCTAAGGTTTCTTTAATTAAAAGTTCCATTTTATTTAATTAGAAGATTCAAAATTCAAGATTCAAAAATTAATTTTAAATTTGGAATTTTCTAATTTTGAATTCAAAGTCAGTTTACATCTAAATTTTTTTTTCGGCAAATTAAATCTTTGAACGGTTAACAAAAAACTGTTGTCCGATTCCGAATAACGTAGATGTTCCCCAATAAAAGCCGACTGCAGCAGGTAGGCTTGCGGTAAATACGGCAATCATTAATGGCATGAAGTATTTCATCATATTATTCATCATTGGCATTGGATTTGGTTTACCATCTTTAACCAGCTTGTTTGATTTGTTTTTGCCAAGAGTTAAATGCATCTGGAAGAACTGTAATCCTCCAACAATGATTGGCAGAACTATGATATTAGCTTTTGTAAGATCAATTATACCTAAGAAATTTGGATTGATTGTTTGTAAATTTACATCCTTTAATGTGTTATAAAGAACATCAGGATTAATCACATCAAGTCCGCTTTTTACTACGTAGAAAAGAGCAATTAATATTGGAAACTGAATAATCATCGGCAAGCAACTGCTCATTGGACTTACCTTGTACTTTTTCCATATTAACATAGTTTCCGAAGCTAATTTTTGCGGTTCGTCTTTATACTTAATTTTTAATGCATCGAGTTGTGGCTGAATTTTCTGCATTGCTTTCTGTGCTCTGAGCGCTTTGTGATTTGGCCCAAGAAGAATGATTTTTATGATTAATGTAAGAAGTATTATGCCCCAGCCTAAGTTATGCCCTGGCATAATTTTTATTAGGAATACGAGAGTGTTAAAAATTGGTCTGAAAAATACTTCTGTCCAGAAACGGCGTAGCAATGAAGGTCCTGTAACGTTAAACTCATGACCATATGATTTTTCGCTTTCACCAATTACTGTATTTAAAGTGATTCTATATCGTCCCTCCTCATTGAAAAGATTCCATCCCCATTCTTCATAATTCAATTCATATTTTCCGTCTGGTGCAATTTCAATTGTATTTGGTCCTTCACATTTAGCTGGATCAATTTCATATTCAATTGGCATCCACTCACCATTAATATACCTTTCCGCAGTTAGTGGATTTTTTGGACAGGTGTTTGGAATTGTAATTACTGACTCGCTATTATTTTCAATTTCTAAAATAACATCTTTACCAATAACCATTTTTGACTTGGCATTGATTACAACATCATCCAGGTTATTTGTTTGTTCATTTTTGTTACCAAAAAGCTGGAATACAATCAAAAATATTAAAACGAATAATAGTGGTTTAAATAGCTTATTGGACATGTAATGGATTTTGGTTAAAGAAGTCTACAATTTCTTTATTTAAATCTTCAAATTCTGCTTCAGTCACATTGTTTTTTACTATAACTATGGAAACAATGTCAGTTTTTAGTAAGTCGATATTTTTGTGGATACAATCGTATATTTGCCTTCGTAATTTGTTCCTATCTACTGCTTTTGGAGCTACTTTTTTACTTACAACAACTGCAAATTTTGAGATGGGTTCAATAGAGGGGAGGAATTTAAAAATAAAGTGATTATTCTTATATTGCTTCCCTTTTTCATATAGCTTCTTTAGTAGCTGACGGTTTGAAATACGATTTTTTTTACTCAGCATGAAAATTATGCGCTAAGAGCCTTTCGCCCCTTATTTCTGCGACGTTTAATGACTTTTGTTCCACCCTTTGTAGCCATTCTTGCCTGGAAACCGTGGCGTTTGTGGCGTTTTCTTGTATTACCTTTACTTAGCATATCGATTGGTTACTTAAAATGCCTAAAAAGGTTATAGACGTTTGGGAAAAAAGTCAAATGAAACTTGAAAATTCAATTAGTGGTTAGCGACTAGCGACTAGCGGTTAGCTTAAAAGGCTATTCGCTAACCGCTAACTACTAACCGCTATTGAATTTTCAAGTCACTATTTAAAAAATTCATCTATAAATTCCTTTGCTTTCTTTAGTTTTTTGATAACCTTTTCGTCGTTACCTGCTGAAAGTTCGGAAGGTTTTACCCGAAGGCTTATAGCGCCCTTGAATCCGTTGGATTTTAGTTTTTTCAGAAAGCTTTCAAGTGGCAAAATCCCTTCGTTTGGCAATGCGTATTCTTTATGTTTTCTTACGTTTGAGATGTGCACATGAACGATTAACTTTTTTAAATGTTCATAAGTTTTCATTAAATCCCATTTTTTTGAAACGGTTGAGGAGCAATCAAGACAAACCATTCCGAATTTTTTTAAATCAGATACATTATTAAGTGCACTCGCAGGCAAAAAGCCAAGAAGAGTTTTTCCAGAGGCATTCATTAATGCGATTTGAATCTTTTTTTTCTTTCTGAGTTTTGGGACTTCTTTTTTTAACCAGTTTGTAAATTTAAAATCCAATAATTTTGGCGGAGTTATTGCAACTACAGGGCATTTTAAATATGCTGCCATTTCGACTACATGTTCTACGCTTTTTTGAGTTCCATCAGTTGGTGTATGAAGAGCCACTATCGGAAGTTTGTATTTAGTGGAAAGCTCTTTTATATATTCAGCATTCTGTGTATCGAAATTACCCTTATCTACGTCAACTTCAATACCGTCGTAACCAGCTTTTTGAGCAAACTCAAAAATACGATTAAGACCATATTTACGGAGAGATTCAGTATTTAATATTAGCATGTTTTTTATTTTTTATTGTTCTTTGTTATTATACCATTAATGATTGAAGATCGAAACTCAAAATTCAAAACTCAAAGTTAAAACCTTGAAAATCGAATTAGTTTTTAAAAATATAACCTTTATTCTCTGCTTCCTGTGAATTTTTAAAATACAATCTGTTTTTAGTTGAAATGTTGAATGCCTTCTTATCTAAAACAGAGTAATAGTATTTTCCCTGAGAGCTTGCGATGAATTGCACATCATTTGGAATAGTGTCCGACACGTAAAAGTCTTTTAGATTAATTTTGGATAGCGGAATTATGAATTCATCTTCGATTTCAAGTTCCATTATATTATCTGAGCTGTATGCCAGACGGGCACTGCGTCCACTGATTTTACCGATAAGCTGACCGTTTTTAACCTCCAATAGTTTTATTGTGGTAATTCCTGGATTTATTTCATCAACAATCTGAATCTCCGGAAAGGATTTTGTTGTCGCATAAAAATATCCAACCGTGTATCCGATTAATAAACCGATAGAGAGAATAAGGGTGATGGAGATGGTTAGGTTGATTAGTTGAGTTTTGTTCATAATTTATTGGGATTATTCCTGTCTCGATCCCACATTTGCGGGTTGTAATAAATATATTCGCGAATTTCGTGTAGCTCCCTGTCGGATTCGATGATATGGTCGTAAAAACGTGATTGCCATTGGAAGTTGGGATTTGATTTATGTATTTCAAATGATGTCCGTCCTTTGAACCAGCGAATGATTTCACCCAATGACCCTGTCCCCATCGGATTATGATGTCCGGTAATACCACCATTCGTACAATCCTTCGTAGGGACGCGATTAATCGCGTCCCTACGTTGGGTAAATGATGAATGTGGTTTATCGATTATCATACCCCCATCACCCGCCCCAACGAATGGGGTAACGATTTGTGGTTCATTATTCCCATCACCCGTCCCCACGAATGGGGTAACGATTTGTGGTTTATCGATTATCACAATTCCATGTATATGATTCGGCATTACCACCCATTCGTCCAAACGGACGTTTTTGAAATGTTGTGGTATCTCCTGCCAATATTTTGCTGCAACACACCCAATTTTATTCAATTCCATCATAAAATCCCGTATTTCTCCAAAATACTGCACCATGCCTTTGGTGCATATCGTTACAAAATACCAACCATCGCCTGAATAATCCCAGTTGGACAGTCTGCAAGACCTTCTCCCGTGCTTGTTTTTAAAAACCTCCATTATATATTGGCGGGGAGGCTTAAATATGTTTAAATTGGGTGCAAGTATATACGGTAATTAATAATATGTCAACATATTTATTCATAACTGGCAAGGATAGCGAACTTTCTATCGCAGAACTTGAAGCGCGTTATCCAAAAGGAAAAATCGATGTAATTGATGGTGATTTTGTTGTGATGAATTTGAATCAGACAATCGATCAATCTGAATTCAATAAGTTGGGAGGTGTAATCAAAGTCGGTGAGGTTGTTTTCGAATCTGCAAAAGATAATTTATCTAATGAATTAGTTAAGCAACTATCTGATGGGCACTCAAGTGGCAAGTTGAATTATGGAATTAGCGTTTATGGCTGGGGCGAAGATCATTTACGTTCTTTACTTCTGGATATGAAAAAGAAATTTAAAAGTGATGGGACTTCCAGTCGTTTTGCTAATCAAAACTTTAAAAACATATCCACTGCGCAACATAAGGGGCTCAAAAAGGGGATTGAGATGATAGTTGCGAATGATGGAACTAAATTTTTAATCGCTAAAGTCGTAGCTGTTCAGGATATCGATAGCTATAGCAAGCGGGACTTTAAAAAGCCTTATCGGGATATGAAGGTTGGCATGCTTCCGCCAAAACTTGCACAGATTATGATTAATCTTGCGGGTGATGTCGGTACTATCTGGGATCCATTTTGCGGAGGAGGTGTACTTATTTTGGAAGGTCTTTTGATGGGGTATGATATGGTCGCATCCGACATCAATGAAAATACCTTGAGTGGTGCGGATGAGAATATTGAATGGCTTAAAAAAGAATTTGATATCAAAAATACTGTCAGCTTGTATGTTCATGACGCTACTTTACCGCAGAAAGATGTTAAATTTGATGCAATTGTGTGTGAGGGGTATCTTGGACCTCCGCAAAAACAT
>JAUXDO010000032.1 GCA_030618315.1 Candidatus Peregrinibacteria bacterium
CCCCAAGCCAAGAAAAACAAACAGCAAAAACAAACAAAACGCCATTCCATACCCAACGTAGGGACGCGCCATGGCGCGTCCAAAAAACAAAAAACAAAAAAGAACAATACAAACAATCAAAACAAAAGAGAGACTCGGTTGCCACACCAAATACAATCCAACTCCTGTCAGAAACCCAATCAAACCTATGATGATATAAAAACTCCTTCCCATACAAATATACATTATGGGAAGGCTGGTAGTGCATTTTACACTATTTCTTTTTATTTGTCAACACCTTATCCACAAAACACATCACACACTTCCGGACCAAGAGCCTTTTTTAATTTTTCCCTACCTCTACTAATACTGGACATTACTGTACCGATTCTCATATTAAGAGACTTAGCAATTTCTTGATAACTAAGACCATGAGCATAAAGTCTCAATGATTTTCTGGCATTTGAATCTAAGCTCTGACTATCCTCACTAAGTAATTTGCCCACCATAGTGCATACATTTCTTAAATCAAGTAATTCATCTAAATTTATATCATTACTTTCTATTTTATATGGAGCATCTTCATCAAATAAAGGAAATTGCCTCTTTTTAGTGAAATTCAAAGCAAAATTTTGCACAGCCCTATAAATAAAAGGTTTCGGATATCTGATATTATCACCACTGCTATCTCTGGTTGTACGAAGTAATTTTAATCGAACATCCTGAAGTACATCCTCGGAAACAGCATCGCTTTTTGTTATACCTTTTGCAAGTCCATGATAAAGATTATGATTTTCCTTAATAACCGCTTCCAGCTCATCCCAAGCCTCAGTTTCTTGATCCTGTGATTGCATTTTGAGGGCAAAATTCATGGTCAATCAATATATCAATCTTAATTTAAGATATCAACTGATATTTAGATAATACTTTCATCAGCTTCTCCCAATCCCCTATCTTCAAGTCTTCAGCTCTCACATCATCTTTAATTCCAGCCGACTTTAATAACTCCCGCACCTCTGCCGGTTCTATATGTAAACCGGCTCCAAGAGAGTTGGAGAGTTTTTTACGTTTTTGAGAAAATCCAAACTTAACAATCCGTAAAAAATCTTTTAACTGATCAGCTGGAATTAACGGCTTATCAAAAACCTCGATTTTCAAAATCGCCGAATCTACTTTCGGTGGTGGGTAAAAAGATTTAGACGGAACAATATCCACGATTTCCGGCTTACCAAATAACTGAGTTTCGATTGTAATAAGCGATTTACCGGTAATTCCACAAATCTTTTCCGCAACTTCCTTCTGTACCAAAACAACCATAAGAGTTGGCCGATTATCAGATTTAAGAAAATGTTTTAGGAGCGGGGAAGTGATGTAATAAGGAATATTCGCGACAACCTTAAAATTCGATACTTCTCCCGAAGGCGCGGAAGCGCTTCCGCGCCTTCGGTCGGTCAAATTATAATCAAGAATATCCTCATTTACGACTTCCAAATTCTCCGTAAATTTAAACTGTTCCTCCAATATTTCCACCATATCTTTATCAAGTTCAACCGATGTGACGTGACCAGCCAACTGAACCAATTTTTCCGTCAAAAACCCCGTTCCCGGCCCGACCTCGATCACATTATCGGTTTTTTGGAGGTCTGCAGCCGAAACAATGGTATCAAGCGCTTTTTTATCAATCAAAAAATTCTGACCTAAACGCTTCTTAGCCCAAAGATTTTTAGATTGCAACAGCGTTTTAAGTTGTTCAAGTTTTGACATTATGACGTGATTCGCAACAATTCCATGGCACAATTTCTCTTTTCATCAATTAATTCAGTTTGTTTATCTGAATTCTCAAATTCCCGCAAACATAACTCTGCAGACTCACGTGTTTTTGCACAATAGCAAACCTTTTCTTCATCCAAAAACAATTCATGCATAGGAACCTTACCATTTAATGGCCATTCTCTGGTTTCCTTAAGTTCATCTTCATCCACATATTCATCAGAAGAACTAAGATTAATAGTTCTATTAAGTTCTGCAACCATGCCTCTGTTGTTCCTTCCTGAATTCCTCCTTAACGGTCTAGTTTTTCTAAGACCGGGAGTCATACCTCGTACATTAGAACTTAAAGCTGGTGTTACTTTTGGCACCGCAGGTTTGATTTTTTCCATATCATCTTTCATAACAAATAAAAAATTAAAAATACCAATATTCAAAATAACACGTAATATAAAAATTTAAAAATAATTATTCCACTCAAAATAAAATTAAACCTTCTCTAGCGGAGCAATATTCGCCGCAAATTTCTTAATCCCATATATTTTATCCTGAAAAGCTACAGTAACAAGACCTCCGCGACGTTCAACAACAACTCCATCACCAAATGTTCTATGACAGACCTTATCCCCATCATTAAAACCAATCTCATCAACATCTAATGAAACCTTTTCATAATTGGAATCAAAACTCTGAACGAAACTTGAGTTTTGAGTTTTGAGTTTTGAGTTTAATAGATTATCAGGTATATCATATATAAAACGAGACGGCTGATTGCTTTGGTAATCTCCGTATATCATTCGCTGTTTTGCAGCTAAAAGATATAGTTTTTTCATTGCACGGGTTACACCTACATACATAAGACGACGCTCCTCTTCCATTTGTTCCTGGTCGTAAAGCGAACGACTGTGCGGGAAGATATTTTCTTCACATCCAACGATAAATACATATGGATATTCCAAGCCTTTAACCGAATGCAATGTCATAAGTGTAACCAGACTTTCTTCATCTTTGATTGAATCAGTATCTGCAACAAGCGCAACTTCTTCCAAAAAGGAAACTAGAGACATAACAGGCTCAAGACCATCGTACTTTGTAGCAACAGAAACAAGCTCCTGAACATTTTCATAACGCATTTCTCCCTCCTCTGTTCCATCGCACAAGTAAGACCTATAACCGATATCTGAAACTATTTTTTTAATCATTTCTGATATTGGAATAGTCATAGTATCCTCACGCCATTTGATAAACATATTCCAGAAATTGGATAATGAATCTTTAGTTTTCTGATTAATTTCATCAACCATTTCAACGTGGTTCAGTACTTCGGATAAAGATAGAGAGCGAGATAAAGCAAAAGACTGAAGTTTGTGGATAGTAGTTTGTCCAATCCTACGCGTTGGAGTATTTATTATTCGGAGCAGGCTGTCGGTATCGTATGGATTATGAATAATTCGAAGATAAGCGAGCAAATCCTTAATTTCTTTACGCGCATAGAACCTTACCCCACCGATAACCTTATAAGGAATTCCATATTTCAAAAACCCCTCTTCCACAATACGGGACTGCGCGTTTGTGCGGTACAGAACAACAATATCGTTTAGTGCCACACCGCTATCACCCATTAAAGATTCAATCTCTTTAGCTACAAATTCCGCCTCCTCCCTTTCGGATCGCGCATGAATTACTTCGATTAAATCTCCTCCATTCTGTTCCGTCCACATCTGCTTTTTTGGACGATTTTTATTCTTGTCGATAATGGAATCAGCCGCATCAAGAATTGTTTGAGTAGATCTGTAATTTTGTTCCAGTTTGATGACCTTCGCATCCGGATAATCCTTCTCAAAATCCAGAATATTACTAATATCCGCACCACGAAAGTTATAAATGGACTGGTCGCTATCACCGATTACACAAAGATTTCGGTATTTATTCGCCAATAATTTAGTCAAAGTATATTGAACATGATTTGTATCCTGATATTCATCCACGTTGATGTATTTCCAACGTTCATGATATTCCTCAAGTACATCAGGGTTTTCTTTAAAGAGATTTACTGTATAAACCAGCAAATCATCAAAATCCAAAGCATTATTTTCTTTAAGTCTTTTTTCATATGCAGTAAATATTTCAGCCACCTGTTTTTCAAAATGACTGGTTCTGTGATTCGAAAATCTTTCCGCGGATACAAGATTGTTCTTTGATTTAGAAATCATACCCTTAACAACCCGAACCTTTATCTTCTCATCCTCGATATTGAGTTCTTTAATAATTCTTTTAATAAGACTTTCAGAATCAAGCGTATCGTAGACAACAAAAGACTTCTCTCTGCCGACTCTTTCAGAATGTTTGCGGAGGATACGAAGGCAAACGGAGTGAAAAGTGCCGATTACAGGCCTGTTTCTATCCCCAAGTTCATCAAAATTAGCTTTTATCAACTCTTCAACACGAGTTTTCATCTCATTCGCCGCCTTATTCGTAAAAGTAACTGCCAAAATCTGCCACGGCTGTACAATCCCCATCGAAATTAACTTTGCAATACGGTATGTAAGTGTACGTGTTTTACCACTCCCAGCCCCAGCTACTATTAAAAGCGGACCCGTAAGGGTTTCTGCAGCGTCTCTTTGCCTCTCATTTAACTCATCTATAAAACTCATAGCTGGTTAATGATACCTAAATAATTTGAAATTTGAAATTTGAAATTTGAAATATGAAATAGTTCCAGTATTTTCAGAAAATCTCCACATAAAGTATGTGCAAAAGCAGATAAAAGGCAAACGGGGTCTGGGGTATAGCGGACATGACGAAGATGGTACAGGGTATGAAGCTCAGAGCTTGTCTCGCAATACCCCAGTGGTTTTTTGCTTACTTTTTTGACATATACCAAACAAATAGACGATAACGAACGTGCAAAGCTACAAAATACAACACCAAAACTTAGCCAAAAGTAAGAAGCAAAAGGGAATCATTACAGAAAGTGGTTAAAAGTAGGCATTGCAGCACAAAAGTAAGTCGCGCCGCTTTGGGCGCAACAAGATAGATCATAAAAACTACTTGCCTTCATCCAAAAAAGCTGTAAAATAATCACGCTTACTTCTTTGTAAGCAAATCTTTTCTTATCGCATTGTGACGGTAAGACATTTAGTCCATAAAGATATAACATCATGGCAAAGAAAAAAGAAGCTGAAGCGCGAGTCGTGGAGGCTGAAAACAGGATGTATGAGTTAATGCTCGTACTAAAACCAGATCTTCTTGAGTCTGCAGTTACAAAAAAACTTAAGGATTTTACCAAATTCTTAAAAGAAAATGAATGTAACGTAACCATGGAAGATGTTTGGGGTAAACGAACTCTCGCTTATAGAATTAAACAATTCGAAGAGGGTATTTATGTTGTTTACAACATTATAGCTCCAACAACTTTTATTTCTGAACTTGATAATCACCTTAGAATCGATAATGAAGTCATTCGTCATTTATTGATTTCCATCGAGAATGATTACAAATACTCAAAATTTGATGAGGAGATAGAGGAAGCGCCAAAAGAAGAAAAGAAAGCTCCTAAAAAGGAAATATCTAAAAAAGAGGAATCTGTAAAAGAAGTTGTTAAAGAAGAGCCAGTTGAAGAGCCAATTGAGAAGAAAGAAGAATCCGATGTAGAGATCCCGCTTAGCGGGACGTCTAAAGAAGAAGTAGTCGAAGAAAAAAAAGAGGAAAAAGTAGTTGAAGAGAAAGCTGAGGAAAAAGAGGAAAAAGAGGAAAAAGTAGTTGAAGAGAAAGAAAAAGTAAAAGAAGAGAAGATAGTCGAAGAGAAAGAAAAAGAAGAAATTGATAGAAGCGCATTAGATAGCAAGCTTGACGACCTGTTAAGTGGAGATGATTTAAATATCTAACCTGCCTGCCGGCAGGCAGGTTCGTAATTTTTAATTCGTAATTCATAATTATAATGGCAAAGTACGTATTCTCAACCAATCAAAAACACCCTCTAGGTAAAAGACGCTGTGCATTCTGCACTAATCAAACGATGGAAGTAGACTATAAAGATGTAAAAACTCTTAAAATTTTCATTAACGGTTTCAAGAAAATTAAAAATCGTTACTACTCAGGTGTTTGCTTACAACATCAGAAAAAGCTTGCCAGAGGAATTAAGCGAGCCCGCCACGTTGGCCTATTACCTTTTACAAACTAATATAGCCCCATAGTGGCTCAAATAGTGGCTCAGCTTCGCGTGGCTCAAATAGTGACCACAACCGGAGCCACAACTGGAGCCACAACTGGAGCCACAACTGGAAGTATGAGCGGACATAGTAAATGGCACTCCATCAAGCATAAAAAAGGTGCAGCTGATGCAAAAAGAGGGAAGATATTCACGCGTCATGCAAACCTTATTACAATAGCTGCTCGCGCAGGTGGTGGTGATACGAGTATGAATCCTACTTTACGTTTAGCTATCGATAATGCAAAAAAGGAAAACGTTCCAAGTGCAAATATCGATCGTGCTATTAAACGTGGAACAGGTGACGCCAAAGATGCCGCTGAAATAGCTGAAATTTTATATGAAGGATATGCTCCAGGCGGAACAGCGATAATAGTTGAATGTCTTTCTGATAATAAAAATAGAACTTTAACCAATATACGCACTATTTTTAATAAAAACGGTGGAAATTTGGGAGCCAGCGGTAGTGTTTCTTATATGTTCGAACGAAAAGGAATTATAACTATTAATTTAGAAAATAAAGATGCTGATGAAATCGAACTTACAGCAATTGATGCAGGCGCTGAAGATATTGAAACAAGCGGAGATATTATGGAAATAACCACGAATCCAAGCGATTTAAACAAAGTAGCCGATGGCCTGACATCAGCAGGAATTGAAACAGAGCAGGCAGAAGTATTATTTATCCCAAATCAAACTGTTAAAATTGAAGATGCTGAAAAAGCACAAAAGATTCTGGATTTCATCGATGCTATTGAAGAAGACCCGGATGTTAGTAATGTATCAAGTAATTTTGATATCAGTGATGAGATAATGGAGAAGATGTAATTTATACAGAAGCTACAGCCATTCTTGTATTACCAATCCCCCCTTCTTCATCCTCTTCATCTTCTTTTTGGCTTTCAATAATTGTTTCCAATAGTCTTTGTTGGCAAGGCCTACCAAGTATTAATTCACCATTCCCATCTCTTGTGTGCATAAGTTCAACCATCTCACAAAATACTCCCGACAGGGAAAATGAATCTGCTTGCAACTCTCTAATAACCTCTTTGCATAAATCAAGTAATTCCGAAAAAACACCTTCCATGTCATCTAAAAGCATGTCTTGATATTCTTCCCATTCATCATCACTTTCTGAGGAGTTTCTCACTGGATTATGCAATCTACGATATTGTTCTAACTTATCAGTCGCTGCCAAATGAAATAATTTTCCAGTGAATCGTTCTGCGCTCATAATTTTGATGTTAATTAATATTTAGAGGCTGATTATATCATGTAAAAATATATTTGTCAAACATTATCTCCTAGTGGTATCCGAGGTATGAATTGATAGTTTTATTCAAATTGCATTGCTTTTTTACCTGCTTCGCAATAGACTCAGTTGCTTATTAATATGAAAAAACCGATGGAAATCAGGAATATCGCTATCGTAGCTCATGTAGATCACGGAAAAACCACATTGGTGGATGCCTTACTCAAAGCCAGTACCAGTTTTGACTTACATAAGGGCTTGGCTGAGCGAGCAATGGACTCAAATGACCAGGAAAAAGAACGTGGAATTACAATTTATGCAAAGAACGCATCGATTATTCATAATGATGCAAAGCTAAACATTGTAGATACTCCGGGCCATGCTGATTTTGGATCTGAAGTAGAACGTGTGCTCAAAACAGTGGATGCTGTTATTTTAGTAGTAGATGCTTTTGAAGGACCTATGCCTCAAACCAAGTTCGTTCTTCGTAAATCACTAGAACTCGGACATAAAGTATTAGTTGTCGTAAATAAAATCGATAAACCAATGTCCAGACCAGATGAAGTAATTGATCTTACTTTTGATCTTTTTGGTAGCCTGGGTGCTAGTAATGAACAATTAGATTTTCCATACATCTATGCGATTGCACGAGACGGCATAGCTATAAAAGAATTAACTGACGAAAAAAAAGATATTGAACCATTACTCGATTTTATATATGAGCATGTGCCAATAGCAAAAAGTAATAAAGATGTTCCATTTAGAATGCAACCTTCTAACCTTTCTTATGATAACTTTTTAGGTCGTTTAGGAGTAGGAAGGGTTTATGAAGGAACAGTTAAGGTTAATGATGCGATAACTATCATTTCTGCAGATGGTGAAAAGCGTAAAGGAAAGATTTCTAAATTATTCAACTATATTGGAATGGATCGCACTGAAGTTAAAGAAGCAGTAGCAGGAGATATCGTTGCTATCGCAGGGATAGATGATATATATGTAGGTGAAACTATTACAACTGATGATTCTTGTGAGCCACTTCCAGCCATTAAGGTTGATGAACCAGCACTTGCTATTGAATTTATTGTTAATGACTCCCCTTTTGCAGGCCGTGAAGGAACAATGGTAACAGGTAGACATATTCGTGAACGTCTAGAAAAGGAATTGGAAACTAATGTAGGACTTAAAATAGATTTTGAAGATGGTGAGCATATGAAAGTTTATGGACGTGGAGAAATGCACATCGCTGTTTTAATTGAAACAATGCGTCGTGAAGGATTTGAACTTCAAATTACTCAGCCTGAAGTAATAATGAAGGAAATTAACGGTGAAAAACATGAGCCTATTGAATCTGCCGTAATAAACGTTCCAGACGCTATGGCTGGTTCAGTTATCGAAGCTATGGGAAAAAGAAAAGGAGTGATGACAAACATGAAATCAGAGAATGGAAATACTTTAATTGAAGTAGATGTTCCAACTCGTGGACTTCTTGGTTTCCGCTCTGAATTTATTGTAATGACAAAAGGTGAAGGATCTTTATATCATTCCTTCAATCGCTTTGAACCTTATATGGGTACTATCGAAAAAAGAACTGTAGGATCTATGATTTCTGGTGAAACAGGATCTACAATGGCTTATTCATTATGGAAACTCCAAGAACGTGGACCTTTATTTGTAAAACCTGCTACTGAGATTTATGAAGGAATGGTTATTGGGGAAGCAAATCACGGACAAGACTTGGTAGTAAATGCCCTGAAGAATAAACAATTAACAAATGTACGTTCATCTGGAAATGACGAAGCCTTAAATCTGACACCAGTTGTAAAAATGACACTTGAAAAAGCAATTGAATACATTGGACCAGATGAATACGCCGAAATTACACCAAAAAACGTAAGACTGCGTAAAAAACATTTATCGGAACTTGATAGAAAGAGGCAGAGAAGGGCATAGATAAATGTTACCTTGATTGGAACGCGAAAGATATTTACAATGTTCATGATTGTTCATCAAGCCCGAGTAGCTCAGTGGATAGAGCAACACCCTTCTAAGGTGAAGGTCGCAGGTTCGATTCCTGCCTCGGGTACCATTAAAAACTATAACTAATACTATTACTATAACTAGTACTAGTATTTGTTTTAGTTAAAGTTAAAGTAGAATGAATTTATACCATCAACAAAATAAACGCAACCACAGCGCCAAAAACAGCTCCAATTACAACTTCAATGTGATTATGGCCAAGTGATTCTTCAAGCTTAGAACCGCTTAGTTTGTTTATAGCTTTGGCATGTTTACCAGCCTCATTTCGTAGATTGATTGCGTCATACATAACGATAATTGCGATAACAGCACTTATCATAAACATAGTACTCTCTACTCCTTCGCGATAAGCTACGGCTACAACAAGCGCACTAACAAAAGCTGAATGACCACTGGGAATGCCACCGGTACTAAAAAAGTAACGAACTTTTCTTCGATTTGTGACTAAGTCGACAATAACCTTAGCAGTTTCAGCTGCTAGCATTGCGATAAATGGGATGATGATTGGATATTCCTGTATAAAACTCATTTATGTTTTGGTTGCAGAATCATTCTATTACAAAATTACAAAATTTAAAATTACAAAATTATTTTAGATGATAATTGGTGAGTATCAAAACAAATTCAATCCGATCTTCTGAAAGCGGGATTAGCTAATCCCGCTTTCAGAACGAAGATATTTGATTTGCAATATAATCAGTCACAAATTAATTTTGTAATTTTGTAATTTTGAATTTTGTAATGTCATTTTTTTTGCTAAAATGTACATAAGCTAAACAAACAAAATGAAAAATATCATCAAAAAAACATTGGCTGTACTGATTCTTATTATGTTCACCGTTATTTTGAATGCATGCGGAGGTGAAAGTGCAGATAGCGGAGCATCAGGATTAACACTATATGAAGGAGGAGAATTTACCATAAGCATTGATCCAAGTTGGAAGATAATCAACAAATCAGATTTCTACGCCGAAATCCCACAGGAAACAATTGTTGCATTTACTACTCCGGAAAGTTACGACGGATTTTTTATAAACGTAAATATTGTAAAAGAAAATCTTCAGCAGGAAATTAGCGCAGTTGATTATGCCAGAGCAAACATCAATTTAAGCAGTCAGAATCTAACTGACTACGAGAAAGTTCAGGAGGCAAAAATCGACCTTGGTGGAATGCCGACCATGGTTCATATCTTTCAGGCCCGCCTCAACCCGACTGAAAAGCTAATTAGATTTGTTCAGCTGTATGCCGTAAGAGGAACAAACGGTTATATTATTACAGGAGGCATGCTTCCATCTACACCAAAAGAACTGCGTGATACAGTTGGAGCAGTTGTTACCAGCTTTAAGTTGAGATAATTGGAGGTACCGGTGGGATTTGAACCCACGAATGGCGGTTTTGCAAACCGCTGTGTTAGACCACTTCACCACGGTACCATATTTAGCATATGTCATTTTTTCAAAAATCCGAAAAAAAAGCAAATAAGTAATTTGTGTATTTGAATTAAATCAAATATAATAATGTCCTCTATCAACTAACTTAAACGCTATGAAGCTACACAAAGACCGCATTATTCAAATCGTACTCGGTATAGCTATTGTTATACTTATTGGATATGGACTATCAAATAACAAAAATGAAACAGATTTTACATTCGAATTAAACCCACCTGAAAGTGAAGAGGTAGTTGATGAAGAAGCAAATGAAGAAGAATCTGTTGCACCAACAACAACTACTGAGACAGCTTCTACAGCACCTGTTCCAAAAACTCCTACAACTGGCGGTTGTTACCCAAGCTTAAGCGGAAGAAAAGATTCAAAATTCAATGCAATAATTTTAAACTGGTCAACTTGTTCAAACGAAGATTTTCAATTCTACAAATTAGTTAAATCACAAACAAATCCTAACCCTGCATATCCAAGTGACGCAGTTATCGCGTCTTCAGCAAACCCCGGAACAGCTAATCACGTTGATAAAACAGTAGCCAGAGCAATGACTTACCATTACAGAGTTTGTGTTGTTCAGAGGTTGAACAAAGTTACTTGTGGTAATTCAGT
>JAUXDO010000109.1 GCA_030618315.1 Candidatus Peregrinibacteria bacterium
GTCTCAAGGTGATATTGAAGGTAGTCTTAAAATTATAAATGAGACTCTAGAAAAAACAGAAGAAGGAACAGAAATTGATTATATGTTAAGAGGGTTAATAGCAATTAATAACGAGGATATCGAAGGAGCACATAAAATATTTAATGAAATTATAACAATCAATCCAAATAGTTATGATGCTAATTTTTGGCTTGGGCTTTATTATATTGGTATAAGTGCAGACTGCGAAAAAGCCTTAACTTACAATAAAAAAGCGCATGAGATAAAAGCCACCATAGATGGACTTGAAATGCTTGCTGTCAATTACTATCTACTTGAATCATATAACGAAGCAAAAATTCATTTTGAGGAATTAAATAGGGTGGCACCAAATAATACAACTGCTTTATTAAAATTAGGAGAGATTGCATATGGCTTTGGGAACAAAAAAGATGCAATAAAATATTTCTCAGAATTAAAAAAAATAGACCCTTCAAAAATCACACCTCAAATTGAGGATATCCTTAATGAAGGATTGTAACAGGAGTGCTATTTTAGGAGATAATGATAGCCCATAAAATATTCCATTAAGCCTATAATATCATAAGAAAAATTAGGTAAATAGAATTAGGATATTGGTGTAAAATTAATGAAGTAATTAAGTGAAAATGGTAGAATAACTAGATAATACCTAGCAATATGATTAAAAAGATATTTAAAATTTTTCTGAAAATTTTTCTTGTTCTAATAAGCGCATATGTTCTATTTGTTATTATTGTAATGCTGATAATGTATTGGCCAATTCTCTTTCCTGACCGCGATAGATTGTCTAGGAATATCGTAAAACAGTGTAACAGTGATTTTAATGACTGTATTGTTTCAGCAGATCAGGTTACGGATTTTAATTGGGACAATGTATATATATTCAAAGAGGCGGTAGGAGACGAATTAATAAGTAAAATATTAGGATTTAAATATATGAGTCCTAATGATGGAATAAGACGTAAGATTATTTTCACTTTAAACAATGAGATTGTGCATAGCGAGACAAATTTTTATGATTCATTTGAAAGTCCGCCAAATCATTCAACTTTTTTTAAATATGATGGAGGAGAGCCTTTTTGTTATATATCACGCGACAAAAAGAATGCTATTTTTAAAATCACAAGCTTAAATGTAAGTGAAAATAAAACTTATTATAATTTAACACCGCTAAAGCAGTAAAAATTGAAGGGATTGGTGGAATGGAGGTTTCGTTCAAAGAATATCTTTTTGATGAAAAGGATGTCTGATTTTTAGAGAGGATAAATATGAGTCAGGATTATAACAAACACACCAAAAAAACCTCATAGATTTATTTATCTATTTTTATCTGTTTCAATAATCACTCCCTCTTCATCTATTTCCTCACCATCTTCATTTAAATTTATAACATGTGAAGCTTTAGCTCTGCTTAAATCGAATTGACGTGCTTCTTGGGCTCTGGCATCTCTTATTTGATCGTTGTGTACACCAGCTGCTGCACCATAAATATTACTTGCAGCAAAAATACCAATACCACCCAATACACTCATTAAAGTTTTGCGTGCTAGCGAAGGTTTTTTGAATTGAGATTCAGCCTCTGATGTCATTGTTTCTCTTGGCATAAGTTTATAGTCATTCTTCCACTTAAATTGTATCACAATGAAGAGAAAAGTAAATAGATTGATTATTTAGAATTTGATCCGCCGTCGCATAAAGCTAAGGCGGATCAAGGTAGGCTCTATTCAGAAAGTACTTCTAAGGAAACAATATCCCCTTCAGTACCGCCGGCGATGCCGACTATGGAAGGCTGGTCGGAATTGACCAGATCGGAGGGGGAAGTGGCATAAGAGTCAGGGGGGAGTTTCACAACTCGCCATAGGTCATGGAACTTGCCATTAACCCACATCTGCCTCTTGTTCTTCAGGAGGATTGGAGGAGTATCACCAATCTCAGCCTTGATTTCAGCGGGCTGATCATGATAGAGGGGCTCCTCTTTCTCCCCAAAGCTCTGTTTGGTGTAGGTAATAAGGCTTTGGTCAACATACGTATGCACCCGGTATTCCTGAACTACCTCACCCTCGCGGTTGAGGAAGTAGAAATGCGGCCTGATACTTCTGTTGATTTTGGCCTTAACCTCCACTACTAAGATTGCTCCACTTATCCGGTATAACTTGACTTCGTTGAGAATGACTTCGGAAGAACCTTCGTGAACCGATGCGGTCACTCCGGTTATTTCCTCTGTACCCTCTTCGAAGACAAAAGCCAAAACAGATAAGTCTGGAAGTTGCTCACCTCCATCAGGTAAGAATGACGCATTTGCATAATCAGTTTCACCTGCCAGAAACACGTCGTCGCAGCTAAGAATGGCAACCGTTATAATGCCACCAAGATAGGCGGACAAAATCACAATAGCCCTTAGTGGGGAAACGCCTTTGCTGCATTTCATGGACATTCCCCCCTACAATCAATCGGAACAATTTGGAATTTCATATACCTTCTCCTTTCTTTGTTCTTTCCTCCCGGGAATAGAACCTTTGTTGTTGGTGCATAGACTTTGAGCTCGCCTCACAGGTAAGCCTGGCACCAGGATCAGGCGTGTCACCCTTAATTGGTTATCCAAAAAGAGCGGACAGCGCACGTAGAGATAAAATAGCATATTTTTGAAAGTATGTCAAACAATATTTATTTAACTGTGTCAAAAGTGAAAACTAATATTTAGCGGTTAGCGAATAGTGACTAGTGGTTAGCTTAAAAGGCTATTGACTAACCGCTAATTAGATTTTCAAAATTTCATTCATTCCCCCGAAGGCGAGCAAACCCCGCTTAGCGGGGCTCGCCTTCGGAGAATGGGGATTTATTTTAATATTTACCAATTAATTTTGTTCTGACTTGGACAGATTGTAATTTTGCAATAGAATGTCTTTGTAATCTTGAATCTTCAATTTTTAATCTTTTAATCAAGAAATGCATGTACGAAAATTTAGCTCCATTAATTACTTTTTTTGTAGCTTTTGTAATAGCTTTTACAGTTGTAGAGCTATTATTTATCTACATCCTCAACCGTCTTGAAAAAAAGTATTGGGTTTTTGTTGTTGATGTCTTAATGCGTGCAAGACTGCATCACAAAAGGATTATCGGAATCATTGCAATCATCGGAATGCTGGTTGTCATTTCATTAGTATTATTTGCGACTCCTCTTGTAGAAGTCCTTCGTGCATCTAAACCAATATTAAAAACATTCTCCGCAGTTTTATTAATGGCTATGGTTTTAGTCTACCTACTTACAACACGGAAGATGACTCATTTGGCATTGGAAAAACAAGTTCACACTTATATTTACTTTGTGGTTTCAATAATTCTTTTTGCTTTTATGATGATTATGGCAGATCAAAGTTACAATTCTTATCAGAATTATATCAATACAGAACTGGTAAATCCTGCCACTCGGCAAATCAAAACAGAAATAAGTAAAATAGAAGAAGAGCGCATATTATCTCAATTTAAAAAGGATTATTTGGCAGGGGAATGCGAATATATTGATTACAGTCAAATAGATAATCCGGGATTAGTTCAATTTGTATACGTTGAAACTGACATAGAACTAGCATCTAAAATAACAACTCCGGATGAAGGATTTGAGTTAAAAGGACAAAAATGCACTGACGGGGAAAATACCATGTTGCTTACTGAAGGAGGGAAGTGGTATTGGGTTGTTTCCGAATAGTTGCTCGTATAGTTGCTCGTATAGTTGCTCGTATAG
>JAUXDO010000079.1 GCA_030618315.1 Candidatus Peregrinibacteria bacterium
CGCTGATTAATACTGATTATAGTGGTTCTTTTTTGCTGTTAACCACTCTTTTAAACTGCAAACTTTTAGAGCCAAAATTTATAAGTAATCCTGTCTCTAAAATATATGCTTCAAGATAATTTATTGCCTGCGCCAAATGAGTTTTATCCAATTGAGAAATAGCCTTAAGTTCCACCATAATGCATTCTTCTACTAAAAAATCCACACGTCTAGTACCAATTTCATTCCCACGATAACTAATATTCATTTCATGCTCACGTGAAAATCCAAGATTCCATTTGGGCATTTCTAATGCTAATGCTCTTTGATAAACTACTTCCTGAAATCCATTACCAAGCTCATTGTGCACTTTCATAGCTGCACCAATTATTTTTTCGGTTATATCCGAATGCTTATACTCGTGTTTAATCATTTTTATACTATTAAATTATAAAATAAAATTTTTAATGTAATCACAGTAATCCATAAATCAGGGTAATCAGTGTCAGTGAAATCAATTAAATCATATGAAAATCAGCGGTTCAGACAATATAATAGTAAACATTTGTTCACTTGTCAATGCACTAGATTTCCCACCCAAAAAACCAGCTTTTAAAAACACCACAAAACCTTGACATCCAGCCATATTTGTGATAGAATTCATCTCCTAAACATCGTAGGTCGCTTCCTGCGCACGTCCCGCTTAGCTGGATTATGCTCGTATTCAAGCCATTTTTGGCACTATGAAAAAGCAGTGAAAAGCCTCGTGTTTACGATCATTTACAACTAGTTTTTAGCTAATATTTTATAGGAAAATTTAAATTTTTTCCTAAATTTTTGTTGTGGCAATCTTGTGCCGTATATAGTGTTGTATAATTTATGTTGTATGATTTACGATTAATTTTAATTGTATACAACGCTGTATACGTCACAAGATTTTAAACATTTAATACCCGGGTGAGAAACCCGATTTTTTCACCCAAGGAGGGTAAAACAATGGCTACAAGCAAAAAAAATGACAGAAACAATGGAAATGCAACCCACAACCAACCCAACGGAGGTGACCAAATGAAGAAGGTCAACAGATTTTATGGTATGTTGGTGGCTCTTTTGGTCACCATGGTTTCTATTCTCGCAATCGCGCAGGATAACTTCGAAGACGATTTCGAATTGGAAGATGATTCGACCGAGTCCTATGTGGAAGCTGATGCGGAAGCGGATGCGGAAGCTGATATCGAAGCGGATGCGGAAGCTGATGCCGATCTCGGCGACCTGCTCGGCGACGAGGAAGCATCGGATACTGGTGGGTCCAAAAACCCCGATCTCTTTAAGATATCCGACGGTATCACTCTGACAAAATTGGTCCAGTATGTTTGCGGTCGTTTTTACACCGTAATCAACAGGGATTACGTTTCGACCGCAAAAGAGAATGTCCAGTCCCAACTCGGAGATGACTTCGAGAAGGTTGACATTTTCTTCGGTGATATGGGTGTCAACATTCCATTCACCGGTCTCGGCGAAGATATAGATACGGAGATGGAGTCAGCCATCGTATCCTACGCCAAGGGGCATGGTTGCGAGGGCAACGACAAGCAGTCGGATGACTGTGACGCTCTCTTCTCCATTCTGAAAGAAGAACACGGCAAAGCCGTCAGTGGAGTCGACAATTCCTATACCAGGAATTCGGCAAAGATGCTGGAAACGGCAAAATTGCTGTACGGTATCGACAAGATCACTCTCGGTCTTGGCGCCCTGGCAATGGCCACCCCTGGTGTTCCCGAAAATCAGCGTCCATGGGATATCAGCGACTCGGATTTCAACGGAGTTCCGATTGATTTCGGCGACATCGAAGAAGGTGACAAAATCGTTACGGACGGTAAGGATGGCCTTACCGGAGGTACCGTCACGGAGAAGACCGATGACAGCCTTACCTTTGTCGACGAGGATGGTAATGAGCACACCGTCTCCAAGGATGCCAAGTTCTGGACCTTGGGTAGTGGTAGTTCCGGCGTCGCAAACCTTCCAGGTTCGGCAATCAGTTTCATTTTGGGCACCAGCGGAATCGCCCTGATAGGCAAGGATATCAAAGGCGCGTGGATGCTAACAGTGGACTTCGACCTCATGTGGAGGATAAACACCCACCTCGGCGTCTTCGTCGGGGCTTCAATGATTACTCACGCGTGGGGTACTTCGACCTCCGGGCTCGAGGATACGCTCACCAGTGGCGCAGACCGCATGTACGGCTACGGCCGAGCGGGTGTCGCGGCAGGTGTCAACATTAACAAGGTATGGCGGTTCGAGGGAACTGCGGCTCTGCTGTTTAACACCGGTGTCGGTGCGGAGGCGACCATAGGGTTATCGGCTACGCCACACCCCGTGGTCACACTCGGCTTCGGTGCCCGTGGCGGTTTTTATCCCGGTACCATTCGCACCGGCTCGCGAGAGTACGGTATCGGTGGCACCACGAACGGCCCCAACCTGCTTAACCGACCAGGACTGGGTGGATTCCTGACCATTGGAATCAATCTCCCTATCGGAGAGGAGGAGTAAGAAAAACAATGCGTCTGTCCCCTCGTTTAACGGGGGGACGACGAATTAGCTGAAACTAGTTGGAAAGCCCCACTGCGTTACGCAGTGGGGTCTTTTCTTATACGTGAATTAATATTCAAATATTACAATTAGTAGAGACGTGAGATCTCACGTCTCTACACTAAAAAAGCCACGCTAAGCGGGGCTTTTTATTTAAATTTAATGATTAATCCACCTCTGTGAACAGCTTTCTAAGGATTCTTCTTAGCCTATTTCCTACCTTTTTATTTTCAACCTTCTTTATATCACCGATATAATCCAAACTTACTACAACACTAGGTTCATCCGTTGACTGTCTTGCGGATTTTGGTACAGGAGGAAATGGTATTCTAGGCGACGGTGGCGGAGTAGAACTGCTAGTAGCCGATGGCTTAGGTAAACTGGTACCATTAGGCACAGGTGGTTTTGAAGAGCTTCTGGCAGGCGATCCTGCCCTTACAGGAGGCTGTACAGGGGGTATTCTTTGAAGTAGTTTTGGTGGTGGTGGAACGGAAGATATTCCTGTTGCCTCTTTAAGCTTCCTTCTGAGCTCTGCACTTATTTTTTCTAATTCTTCAACTCTTGCACGTAAAGTGTTATTTCCTGTTTCTGCCTGTCCTAACTCAATCTCAAGCTGTTCTATTGTTAATTTATTCGATTCATTTAAAGAGTTAATGCTAGCTATATCATCCGGAGCAGGCGGTACAATCGAACCTGTTACCGAAATAACACTTTCAATAAACTGTTTTTGCTCCTCGATTTCTTTTTCTAATTTTTCGACTTTCTGAGCTAACGTCTCTTTTTCTAAAGCTACAGCACTTGCATCTTGAACTGCCTTCTTTTGTTCTTCGGCTTTTTTCTCTAATTCTTTAATTTTTGCCCTTAAAACCTCTTTCTCTTTAATTGATTCTGAAATCGCATTGACTTCGGGCGCAGGCAATTTATTTATTTCATCAATATACTCTTCAAGCCTCTTAACTTCAGACTTTAAAAGCTCTATTTGATGCGGAAAATTTGCATTTTCTATCTCATTTTCAGCAATTTGATTCTCCAATTCTTCGACTTTCTTTTGAAGCTCCTGGTTTCTGGTAACCAATTTTCCATCCAGAGAATCAGGAGGAGGAGGCGATGATGAAAGTGCTGTCTGGCGTGCACGATCTACATCGTTATTAGTTTTTTCCAGATTTTTTTTGGCTCTTTCCAGTTTTTCATTCATCTCGGCAATTTTAAAATCTTTTCCTAAATTTTCACCTTCCATTCCCGCACTTTCAATCTCTCTTGCAAGCAATGTAGCTTCCAAAGTTATTCTTTCTCTATTCACGTTTTTGGAAGATTCTTCCAGTTTCGACATTTTGCCGTATAAATCTAATATTTTCTTGTCCATATCCTTAATCTCTTCCTTATGAGCCTCAACCAAATCATCCAGACCTCTTTTAAAAACTTCTGCTCTGTTTTCAGAATTGACTGCTTTCTTTTCAGCAATCTTTAAAGCTTTTTCAATTTTTGACTTTTCACTGATAACTCTTTCAAGATTTTTTTTGGCTTCCGTAGAACTCATCATTTCCTGATGTATTGCTACCAGGAATGTCAATTCTACTTCAAATTTCTTCACCTCCCTCTCTCTATCCGGGTTCCCTCTTTCCTCTTCAAGAAGCTCTCTTGATTTGGTAATTTCTTCTTCCTGCTCCTCAGGGCTAAGCTCTCTGAATGAGCTATACTTTTCAAGTTTTTCTCTTAAAATTTTCTCTAATTCTATCAATTCTTCTTTATATTGTTTTACTATAGCTTCATTTCCTTTTGTCTTATCTTCTTTTTTAATTGTCTTTTTTGTATCTTCTATCGTTTTTAACATTTCATCATAAGGAAGCATTTTAAATCTTGTAAAAGATATAAGCCTTTCGCTATCCTGTTTCTTGCCTTCTTCTTCAGCTACTGGCTCTGCCTCATCAGATGAAAATTCTTCGTCGCAACCAACTGATGTAAGAACCGCATTGAACTTATCAGTGTGATCTTCGTATACTTCCATTGCTCTTTTAAGAAATATATCTGATTCTTCAGTCTTTTCTAGCATCCTCATATCATCGACAATTTTTAAAATCGCGTCTTCCATTTTTTCTTCGCTGTAACTACTTGTTTTGTGCAAATTCATAAATAGATACTTATTTACGAAATTGGTGTTATATACAATGGTATTCAGCCACGCATGGAATGCTTCATTATAATTTTCCAAACTCCTTGCAAGCATATTTGCAAGCTCCATCCATAACAATCCTGATTCAGGAAATTTTAAAATACCTCTTTTTGCGATACTTATGGCTCCTTCCGCATCATCTCCTTCTTTTCTTCTTTTTACTTCTGCCAGATATTCATCCAAGGTATCGAATTCCTGTAAATCTTCACTTTTTTCTTCTTTGTCAGCTTCAACAAACGGGTGCATTTTATTGTGAATTCGTTCTAAAATAGATAATTCTCTTTGATATTGCTCAGCTATAAACTCACTGCCCTTAGCTCCTTCTTCTCCTTCTATGGTTTCTTTTAGGGCTTCCAGAGTCTTTAATTGTTCTTCTGGACTTGATTTTTTAAATCTATCCAAAGAAACAAGCTCAATATTTTCTTCGTTCTGCTTATCAAGCTCATCAAGCTTTTTAGCTACTTTTTCATAAAAAACCTGAATCCTTTTCCTCTTATCGCTTATATGAGTATCAAAACCCCAACCTTCCTGAAAATCAGAAAGAATTGCTGTGGCAACGTCTGTCTGCATCACTCTTTCTATAAAAGCAACATGTATAGCCGATCCTTCAACATTCTTCGCAGCAGGAATTAAAGAGCCTTCTTTATGAATCTCAATAAGTTCACCGATGTATATCTTTGTTCTGCCAATTTCACTATCAGCAGAATCTGACTCATTATTGATTTGTTCATGACGTGCTTTTAAGGTTTCCTGCCAGTCGTTTCCGGCTTCAGCAGAGCCATCGGGAATGGGGGTTTCTCTATTATTCACAGTTATTTGGAGTTAGCTTTATATATAAGGTAAGTGATTTTAACAAGTAAATTCTGATTTGTCAAGGTATTTTGTTAATACGACAAAATGATGTGATGACGATACAACAGCTTTTTGAAATTTGATACCTATTATAAAATCCCCTTTATCATTTATTTATTCAATTATCATCCCCTTTATCAAGGGGAGGTATTTTGGGATTGATGAATGATAATC
>JAUXDO010000087.1 GCA_030618315.1 Candidatus Peregrinibacteria bacterium
CGACTTTGCTAGTATAAAAAAGCCGATTTGTCAAGGCTTTAAGGGCGTATCATTAGGAATGATTAATGAATGATTTATGTTGTATGTTGTAAGATTTAAGGCCTATATATTTCTTACAACCTAAATCCTACAACTTTCAACCTACAACATTTGTATTAAGATAAAACACTTTTAGATATCCGCTAACATTGGTACAATAGCTTTACTGATTTATAATTAAATATCATGAAAAAAGAAATTGCCCTCACGCTTCATAAAATTGGTTCAATAAAATTCGGAGAATTTACTCTGAAATCAGGAATTGTTTCTCCAATTTACATCGACCTCAGATTAATTATATCTTACCCAAAAGTATTAAAGCTCATAAGTGATGCGATGATTGAAATCGCAAAAGATCTTAAATTTGATGTTGTTGCAGGAATTCCTTATACAGCTTTGCCGATTGCAACAACCATATCAATCAGTCAGGACTGGCCAATGGTATATGCAAGAAAAGAGATAAAGGATTATGGTACAAAGAAGAAGATAGAAGGTGTTTTTAGCGAAGGTGATACTGCGCTTATTATAGATGATCTGATAACTGATGGTGCCAGTAAATTTGAGACAATCAAGCCTTTCGAGGCATCCGGTCTAAAAATTACAGACTTTGTAATTTTGGTTGATAGAGAGCAGGGGGGTTCTAAAAAACTCGAAGAAAAGGGTTATAAAATGCATAGCGTAATCGGAATCAATGAGCTTTTGGATATTCTAAAAGAAGAAGGAAAAATTGACGAAGACAAATATAAAAAATCAAAAGATTTTATTGCGGAAACCCAAATGTAATCGGAACAGAGTCAATTAATAAGGATAGGGAGTTGTTAACATTCAATACAGAACCTCATAATTGTGAGCGTTTTAGTGTAAATAAAAAATTGTATGAATATCTTGTTGCAGGAGCATGTAAATCCGTTGGCGGTGAGCCATTGTCAGATGAGGCAGAAAAAGGGGATAAAATGATTAGTCTTATAGTAGATTTTATAAAAGTAGCTCGTGCTGAATGTACAGAATTAGATTGTGGATGTCAGAGAAAGTGTATTAAAATAATTGAACGGGAATTGGGAGTAAAAAAAGGTACTTTATCAGAAAAAGGTAAATTACGAACCTTTATTGACGTTGTTCGAAGAAAAATTCAGAATTTCAGATTGAAACGCAATTCTAATGTCAATGAATCAGGTTTGTATTATAATGAAACACGAAATTAACTCATATAAATGCAATTTTTGAATGCCTCAAAAGAACTCAGCATAAACAATTCTACTTATAAAAAAGCAGTGATGTTTTATGTGTGGGAAGCGTATAAACACGATTTAAATAGTGGTGACATTACCACTAAATATTTTTTGCCTAATAAATCAAAAACAATAATTGCAGAAATCGTTTCAAATGAAGACGGAATCTTGGCAGGTATGGAAGAATCCGAATGGTTTTTGAGTAAATTGGGAATAAAAATCGTAAAGAAGTTAAAAGATGGCAGTCCACTAAAATCCGGTTCAATAATATTTAGATTAAAAGGTTCTGCTTCAAAAATTCTTGCGTCTGAGCGCACTCTCCTTAACTTAATTCAACGGATGAGCGGTGTTGCCACTGCTACCAAAAAAATGAGTTTAAAACTACCAAAGAACATCAAATTACTAGCTACGCGTAAAACTTTATGGGGAATTTTGGATAAAAAAGCAGTTGTTGTCGGTGGAGGTGGAACACATCGTATGAATTTAAGTGACGCAGTTCTAATCAAAGATAATCATATCTCACTGACACCAAATTTGGAAAAAAGTCTTAGAAATGTTTTTAAAAAAGTCAAAAAAGTCAGATTTATTGAAATTGAATTGGAGTCATCAGCAGAAGTCGAGTCTTTTTTAGAAATTTATAAAAAATTAAAGTCAGAATTCGACTTCAACCAGAATATTGTAGTTATGTTAGATAACTTTACACCGGCAAATTTAAAAAAAGTGGTTCCAAGGCTAACAAGAATTGGGGTATCAATTGAACTGTCTGGCGGGATAACCGAAAGCAATGTAAAGCGTTATAATATCAAGGGAATATCAGCAATTTCTTCAGGAGCTATAACAACAAAAGCAAACAGTTTGGATATAAGCTTATCAATTTAGGCTGAATTGCTCTCATAACTCCGATTTATCTCAGTTTCTTTTAATAGATAACATCGTTATAATCCATTCAGAATACTATGGCATTACTTCATAAATTTTGCCTTGTTATCTATCAAAATAATTCTGACCTAACCTGCCTGCCACCCGTACTCCGTAGTAGTAACTATTACGTAGGATGTCGTAGGCAAGGTTTCGAATTTATGAAAGCAACTCAACCTTAAATATGAATGAAAACGAGTTTGAACCCATAGAACACAAAAAGCGTAATCCATTTTACAGCTTCTTGGCGTTGCTGACAGTCATCGCTCTTTTTTTCCTATCTTTGCAGGGGTATTTTTATTTAATGCACCCGGAACCGGTTAATATACCCACACTTGAAGATATTCAAACCTTTATTCCGTCAGATTTAAATGAACCATTTGGCTCTCATAGATCAAGTGAGGTAAAAATTATCATTAATGATTCTCGCGATTCAATAAAACAGGTAGCCAATTACATTGCTGCCAAGTCCTGTAAAAAATCAGATGCAGTTTGCCAAAGCAAAGCACTATTTTATTTTGTTCGTGACAATATTCAGTATGTTTCAGATGATAAGTTCCATGACCAATTAGAAAATCCACTCGTCACACTAAAAACAGGCGGAGCAGATTGTGAAGATATGGCGGTGCTTGTATTAGCTCTAGAAAAGGCCATTGGAAATGAGATTCAACTGGTTTTTGTACCTGGACACGCTTATGCACAAGTCAGCATACCAAAGTATAAAGGGGGCAAATGGATAAATTTGGAGGCGACATGTAAGACGTGTATGTTTGGAGAGCTTCCAGATTCATCGGCGCTGGCAAAAAAGAATTATATTAATTTGTGATTTGTGAATTGTGATTTGTGAATCTAAAATCTCAAATCTCAAATCACAAATTCGAATATAACTTTGAAAAAGACAATAATGTCGAAAAAAGTACTCATTGTAGATAATTATGACTCTTTCACCTATATCCTAAAACAATATTTTGGTGAACTCGGAGGAAATCCAGAGGTTTTTCAGAATGACAAAATTACAATTGGTCAGATAAAAAAAATGAAACCGACTCATATCGTCTTATCTCCCGGTCCGGGAACTGTCGACGAGCCAAAAGATGTTGGAATAATGCCCAAGGTAATCAAGGAGTTTTATGACAAGATCCCAATTCTCGGAGTTTGTCTCGGTCACCAGGCCATCTGCAAATTTTTTGGAGGTATGGTCGTCCGGGCACCCAAAATAATGCATGGGAAACGCTCACAGATTTTTCATACAAATCAGGGGATTATGAAAGGCATAAAAAATCCATTAACTGTTATGCGTTACCACTCTCTAATAATCGACACTCCATTTTGGATATACCAAACAGTAGCTACAAACGAAAAAGCAAAGCTACAATTTACAGAGGTAAATGTCGCATCTCATACATCCGATTTTTTAATAATGGGAATTCAGCATAAAAAATATCCTGTTTTTGGCGTCCAATTCCATCCGGAAAGCCTTGGAACGAAAGAAGGAAAGAAAATAATTAAGAATTTTTTATCTGTTTAACAATAGGGAAATCCTTAGAAGTTCACACAATTGCCTCCGTTGCACTACTCCAATTGCATAAACTTCTATCCTCATTACAGTCGGCCTTGCGGCCACCACTCCATTCGGAACGGATTTCTCGCTACTAACTAATGAAAATAACAAAATCCGACATCCAGCGCGAAGGTTTTGCAGTTCTCCATGGTAAATGGGGCGGAAAAAATGAAACAATAATTGGATTAAATCACAAATCGCAAACCTTGCCTACCGGCAGGCAGGTCACAAATCCCAAATGCGAGATAGGATATCTCGCCTATCCAAATCCAACTCTCAAAAACGATATACCAATGTCCCGGTTTTATAAATATGACAAAATCATCCGAAGGCGCGCAAGCGCTTGCGCGCCTTCGGGGGTAAATATGAATTATAAAACCTCCGGTCGCCTAGAACAGTCCGTCACAAAATCACAGTATATCAAAAAAATAAATCAGATTAAAGAGTGGCTTGCCGATGGTGAAATTTATCAATTAAATTACGCTATTCGTTTTCGAAAAAAATTCATTGGAGACCCGTATGCCCTATTTTTAAAATTAATCGAGGCAAATCCGGGAGACTTTTCCGCTTATCTAAATTGCGGTGATTATCAGATAATTAGCAGTTCACCAGAGCGACTTTTTAAAGTTGAAAATGGAAAAATAATCACTCAGCCAATCAAAGGAACAGTTTCAAAGTCAGGTGGTAAAAAATCTTTAAACCATCTCCTGACGTCCGAAAAAGAACGCGCAGAATTAGATATGATTACCGATCTCGAACGAAACGACGTCGGAAAAATATGTAAATATGGCACTCTAAAATTGGCTAAGGAAAGGGAAATACTTGAACTTAAAAATATCTGGCATACTTATTCGCAAGTGGAGGGGCAACTCTCCAAAAACACCAAACCAGACGAAATAATTAAGGCCATGTTCCCAGGTGGTTCCATAACAGGCTGTCCCAAAAAGCGTGCGATGAAGTATATTGAGGAATTGGAAGGATTGCCGAGAAATATTTTTACTGGCTCTATCGGTTACATATCCGATAAGAAAATGGATTTCAATATTTGCATTCGTACCGCCATCATCCACAATGGCTACATCGAATACTGGGCAGGTGGCGGAATAGTAGCAGACAGCAATCCAGAATCTGAATATAAAGAGTGCTTATTGAAAGCTGAGCGTTTACTTGATATAATCTAAACCTAAAAGGGCTTTAATATTTAATGGATTAAAGACATGATAATATCTATAAACGGTAAAAT
>JAUXDO010000111.1 GCA_030618315.1 Candidatus Peregrinibacteria bacterium
TTTTTAATTTTATAATTTTCAAATTTTGTAATAGAATGTTCTTATAAACAAATAATAATGAAACTCTACAATACCCTCACCCGCCAAAAAGAAGAATTCAAACCAGCTGATCCATCAAAAGTCGGTTTATATTGTTGTGGACCTACAGTTTATAATTACGCTCATATTGGTAATTTAAGGACTTATGTATTTGAGGATTTTTTACGTAGGGCATTGGAATTCAATGGTTACGTTGTAAATCATGTTATGAATATTACGGATGTAGGACATCTGACTTCGGATGAAGACGAAGGTGAAGATAAGATGAAAAAAGGTGCTGAGAGGGAGAAATTAACTGTTTGGGATATCGCGGAAAAGTACGCTCAGGCTTTTTTGGAAGATATGGATAGATTGAATCTTTTAAAACCGACTGCAAAACCAAAAGCCACTGACCATATTCAGGAAATGATCGATCAGATAAAACAATTGGAAGAAAATGGACTGACGTATGTTGGCTCAACCCCGCCTAAAGGCGGGGCAGGTGGAAATGTTTATTACGATACTTCCAAATTTGAGCATTATGGAGAACTTGCACAGTTAGATAAGCAAAATGCAGAAACTTGCCCAAGAGTTGAAACAGATAAAAATAAAAAGCATCCATCCGACTTTATTTTATGGTTTGTGGATTCAAAATTCGGTGATCAGGATATGCAGTGGGATAGCCCGTGGGGGCGAGGATTCCCAGGTTGGCATATTGAATGTTCGGCGATGAGCAGTAAATATTTAGGAGAACAATTTGATATTCACTGCGGTGGAATCGACCATATTCCTGTTCACCATACAAATGAAATAGCGCAGGCGGAGGGTGCTAGCGGTAAGCACCCGTGGGTTAAATTTTGGATGCATGGAAACTTTTTGGTATTAAAGGATAAAGAAAAGATGGCTAAGTCCGGTGATAATTTTTTAACTTTGGATACCTTAATCCAAAAAGGTTATGACGCACTTGATTATCGATATTTTTGTTTACAATCTCATTATAAAAAAGAGTTGGCATTTGATTGGGAAGGTTTAGATGCGGCAAAAACAGGTCGCCGTAGATTGAAAGAAAAAGTATTATCTCTCGGCACTACCGAAGGCGAGATTCACCAATCTCGCATTGAGGGATTTGCCGATGCCATTTCCGATGACCTTAATATGCCTCAAGCGCTTGCTTTAGCCTATGAGCTAATGGACGATGTGTCCATAAATGATGCTGACAAATTGTCCACAATCAAAAAAATGGACATGGTATTAGGTTTAAAATTAGATGAAGAAGTTAAAGTTGAATTGCCTCCTGAAATACTTCAATTAATTCTTGATAGAAATAAAGCTCGCGACGAAAAAGACTGGGCAAAGGCGGATAAGATTAGAGATAAAATTCAGGAAAATGGAAAGTGGATTGTAAAAGATGGAGATGGTGGGACGGAAGTAATTCCTAAATAGCATTGACGAAATTATTAATGCATGGTTTAATTACTACCTTTTATTAATAATTATTTTAAATATGAGTAAACGATTACCAAATGTGAATGCCAAATCTTCTGAAGAAGTATTAGCAAGAATCTCACCTACTCTTGTAAAAATGCGAGACGCTGATATGCGAACTGACGATGCCCAGATGTTTGACTTCAATCCAATTGAAGGACGTGACGAACTAGTTGAAGCTCTTGAAACAATGGTTAATACTGATATCTGCCTAACCGATAAACAGCATGACAGATTATCTGCTGATATGGTTGATTATCTTCAAAATCCTGACCAAACAAAGCTTCTTGCTATGGTGGCCGTTATCAATTCATATAGGAACGAATGCGCCAATTGCCTGAATTCTGAATGCGGAAAACGCGATTCTGATTTTCCTGTAGAATCGGTTTAATAAATTTGCATATTAAATTTTTTGATATTTTTTAATCGTATATAAAATGGTAGATAACCATAAATCAAACAACTTTATGCCAGTAGTAGATGATTCTGATGAACAATCAAAATTGCTGGCAGAGAAAACACTTCCAATTGGGGTATTTTTTAGTTATATATCCGAGGCTGTAGATAGTATGGCAATAGTAATGGGTGGCAATCAAGAATATATTGATGAGTTTAATGGGATAATTAAAGAAGTATTAAGCGAAGTTGATGAAAATTTGTGCGTGCCTATCGAGGGACTGGAAACGTTATTGGTTAGAGGAGTGTCCGCAAAAGAATTAATCGACGAAATAGAATCAAGACGAAAAGCCTTGAAGGATGTTTAAAATTTATTCTAAATAGCATTGACACTTTTATCTTAATTATGGTATAAATTGTTGCCTATTTGACGTGAAAAAAATCTTTTTAAGAATCATCGGCCAAATTATTTCAATCGCCATCTTTGTCGGGCTTTTTTCATTTTCTTTGTTTATAACTTATGGGTATCGATTTGATTTTGAGGAAAACGAAGTTGTGCAAACAAGTGTGATTGATGTTTGTACAATACCAAAGCAAGCTGATTTGTTTTTGGATGGTGAATTTAATAACGATAAGGCTTGTCAGAAAATATATGGACTTGATTTGGGAGCGCATGACTTAAAAGTTGAAAAAGAAGGATATTACACTTGGAATAAAAGTATTTATTTAGATAGTGAACAGGTGAGTCAATACCCATTTGTGTTCTTAATTCCTTATCCTGAGTTTTATTCAACAATTATATTAAATGAAAATGCAGATCAGGTCTGGATGTCTCCAAATCAGTCTCTTTATGCAATTTATGGAGAAGTTTTTAATGTAATAAAAGTATATTCTGCCTCTCGCATCGCTCCATATATTATCGAAACACCTGCAAATATTGAAAACCTTACGTGGATAGATAATAGTAGATTAGTGGCTGATACTGCTACTGGAAGGTATCAGGTTAATGTAAAAAAGGGTGAATGGAATTTGGTAGATGATGTTGTTTTTCATCCACCAGTATCAAAAAACGAGTTGGTTGTGAGTGGTAATGAGATTTGGATTAATGATGGAGATGATAAAAAATTTGTTACAAGATATTCTGAGAAAATCATGTCAGCTCAGTATTTTTATAATGAGTCTAATTTACTGATAACAACTGATAACGATATTCGTATTTGTGATTTTGAGGGTGAAAATTGCCATATTATTACCGAAAAAGATTCAGGTACAGCAATTGCACATCCGGCTAGGTCTAAGAAAATCATTTTTGTTAAAGAGGGTACTCTGACTCAATTAACATTAAGTGGACCTGATGTTTAAAAACTCGAAGAATGAAGAGCGAAACTCGAAAAAAACTCAAAATTGTTTTCATGGAATATTTATTAGAGCGCCGAAAGTAAAAAGCTTTGGAGATGGCGTGGAGGTTTTGGCGAAATATGATGGTGAGCCTGTTTTACTTAGACAAAAAAATATAATGGTTGGCAGTTTTCATCCTGAGCTGACGGAGGATGCGAGGGTTCATGAGTATTTTTTGAATTTACAATTTTAAATTTACAATTTACAAACGCTTTAAAATTGTAAATTGTAAATTGTAAATTAAATTGTTAGTATATTCTTTGAACAT
>JAUXDO010000021.1 GCA_030618315.1 Candidatus Peregrinibacteria bacterium
CGCCAAATCGACAGGCCTCTCGCTATTGTATTTTTTTGTTTGCTTATATTCGGAATCATAATGATTTCTAGTGTCAGCGTATATGAGTCCTATCAGATAACAAACAGTATGACCAAACAAGGGCTGATGGATGAACCGACAAATAGTTTTTATCTTTGGCGTCATTTCTGGAGAGCAATGGTATCGATTCCGCTATGGATTATGGCGATTTATGTCCCTCTGAATATATGGAAAAGAATCGCATTACCATTCTTTGTAGTTACTATCTTCCTTTTGTTTGCTTTATTTTTACCAGGAATTGGCTCCAATTACGGTACATCAACTTCCTGGATAAATCTCCCATTTCTACCATCAATTCAGCCGGCTGAAATCGTCAAACTCAGTTTGATTTTTTATTTAGCCGTGTGGATGGAAAAACGTCAGGAACTTGTACAATCGTTTCAATATGGTTTTATCCCATTCACCGTTCTATTAAGTTCCGTCGTAATATTGCTCGCAATGCAACCGGATTTCGGTTCGGTTTTAGTAATTGCAGTTATTGCAGCCAGTATGTTTTTTGCAGCTGGTGGGAACATACTCCATATAATTACAGGTGGACTGCTCGCATCAGTTATGGCTTATCCGATAATCATGAGTAAGGAATATATCAGGAACAGATTCCTTGCATTTTTAAATCCTGATCTCGACCCGCTCAATATTGGTTTTCAGGTAAAACAAGCCTTAATCGCAATAGGAAGCGGAGGGCTTTTTGGAGTAGGATTCGGTAAATCAATTCAAAAATTCGGCTACCTTCCAGAGGTGCAGGGGGATACGATTTTTGCAGCGGCAGCAGAGGAACTTGGTTTTATTCGAATTGCCTTTTTAGTACTGGCGTATGTAATGATTGCATTTAGAGGTTATCGCATAGCATCATACGCAAAAGATCGTTTTTCTATGCTTATTGCAGTGGGAATTACCACTTGGTTTGTCTTTCAAGCGGTTATCAATATGGGGGTCAATCTTGCAATTCTCCCACTCACAGGCCTTACACTTCCATTTATAAGCTATGGTGGCTCTTCATTACTTGTTAATATGTTAGCTGCGGGAATTTTATTAAATATTTCACGTTATACAGATGTCTCAACGAATCTTGTTAGTAGGCGGAGGATCAGGAGGACACATTACTCCCAATCTCGCCGTCGCTACAAAACTTAAACAAAGGATACCGTCCATAAAATTAGCCTATATAGGCTCAAGAAATAAAATGGCTGCCGAACTTGTACAAAAGTCCGGCATGAAGTTTTACCCAATTTTCGCTGGGAAGTTACGAAGATATTTTTCCTTACAAAATTTTATTGATCCAATTTTTGTTATAATCGGATTTTTTCAATCCCTATATATAATAATAAAATTTTGGCCGAGAGTAATTTTTTCCAAAGGGGGATATGTCAGTTTGCCAGTTGCATTTGCAGCGTTTATTCTGCGTCGTCCACTAATACTGCACGAGTCTGACAGCCGTATGGGGATTGCAAATCGTATAGCATCTAAAACCGCCAAAAAGGTATGTGTAGCTTTTCCGGATTTAGCAGCACAAGATGATAAATACGTTCTCACTGGCAACCCAATCCGCTCATCAATAATGAACGGTGATCCAAATATTGGTTATCGAATAACAGGTTTTGTCGACACCCGTCCAATTGTTTTGGTGTGGGGAGGAAGCCAGGGCGCTCAGCAAATAAATGAAATAATTGAAAGAGAATTTAAGAATCTAAAATATCGTTTTCAAATCATTCACGTTACAGGGAAAGGAAAAGGAATCAACATCGATGACCCATCTTACCGTCCATTTGAATACATCGGCGAAGATCTAAAACACATATATGCCATTACAGATTTTGTTGTAGGACGTGCAGGCGCCAATTCCCTTTTTGAGCTCGCACTCATGGAAAAGCCAAACATCACAATCCCATTAAACAACCCCGACCAATTACTAAACTCAACATACTTTGAAATTGTCGGAGGAAGTCTGGTTTTAAGAGAAGATCAAAATCTGTATGATTTACTGGTCGCATTACTTGAAAATCCAAATAAACAAGAGATGATGAGAGAGGCTCTCCGGTCCATTGCAAAGCCCGATGCGGCTGATGAGATTGCGAAGATAATTCTTAACACGAAATAGAAGGACGAATGGGAAGACGAATTGAGGAACGAATTGGCAAACGATTCGTCCAACAACCCGTCCAACAACCCGTCCAACAACCCGAAACATGAAAATCGGTATCAACGCCAGATTCCTGGCATACCCATTCACCGGCATAGGACAGTACACACTTAATCTTTTGCGTGCGCTAGGTAAAGTCGACCCGCCTGACGGACGGGCAGGTAAAAAAAATGAATATCTACTGTTTACCCCCGAACTCGTTGATCTTCAATTACCTGAAAATTTTAAACAAGTCCGAATTCCAGAAAAGGAATACAAGTCACCAAGCTTTAGAAAAGCTCACTGGGAACATATTTTGGTGCCTCGTGAAATTGAAAAATGGGGAGTGGAATTAGCTCACTTTTTATATCCGTCCAATCCAAAAAAATCTCTCAAAATTCCTACAATTGTTACAGTTCACGATGTAATACCATGGGTTTTGCCGGCATACAGAAAGCAAATCAGATCAAGGATTTACAGTGCATATACAAAGCTTGCTCTTAAAAAAGCCGATCACGTTATTACTGTTTCTAATTTTTCAAAAGAAGAAATTAAACGTGTTTTAAAAGTCGAGGAAAAAAATATTCACGTAACATACCTGGCACCGCCGATGTATGAAAAAGATAAAGTAGCACCACCAAATCTTCCACTTCGCAGAAAATTTTTACTGTATGTAGGAGGATATGATGATCGAAAAAATGTGCCTCGATTAATGGAAGCCTATCAAAAATTTATCGCAAATCACTATGAAATCGATTTAATTCTTGTCGGAGGAAAAGGACGTGACCTTGAGGAATGGATAACAGATGAATATTGCGAGCGTGTTGCAGGCCGTTTCCAGGTAAAGCCAAAGGGTAAAATAATTTTTACAGAACCTCTGCCATCTAACGAATTAACAGTTTTATATAAACAGGCAACAGCATTAGTTCATGTATCTACGTACGAAGGTTTCAATCTTCCGCTTGTTGAATCAATGGCAAACGGTTTGCCTATTATAGCTTCAGATATCCCCGTAAATCATGAAGTAACCGCAGAAAATGCACATTTTATAAGTCCGGATTCAGTCGATAGTGTTGGAATTGGTATCCATGAATTTTTAAATAATAAAACTTTGCAAAGAGAGCTAAAAAAGAATGGCAGGGAAAGATCAAAAGATTTTAGCTGGAAAAAATGTGCCGAAGAAACTTTATATGTTTACAATCTTTTTACATAATAGCGGTTAGCGGTTAGCGATCAGCGAATAGCTTTTTTAAGCTAACCGCTAACTACTAACCGCTACCAGCTATTTAGGTTTTCAATTCATCACATTCATTATATAATGTAAATGCTAACACCCACACAATGTCAGTATCTTTCATAATCTTCATCATCATTCAAATAGTTACCTTCGCTTATTTTGTAGAATCGCTTCGCAGAACCGCTATTCGTGTTCGTGAATATCCTCTTGAGGAAACACATGAAACTTTGCCATTTCGAAGTTTAAGGTTAAAACACGTTATTATTCTTTATATTATTGCTTATCTTGTCTGGGTCGGTTTTTCTATTTGGCTTTATATCATTTTTATTGACCCGACATTGATTTCTGAGTCAGGAGCAACAAGCGCGCCAAGAAATGTGATTTTGGATTTGTAGATTGGCTATTGTAGAATCCCCCTATCCCCCTTTATCAAGGGGGTCATATTTGGCATTTAATATTATAAATTCAACCCAAAGCACTTCCCCTTGATAAAGGGGACAATAATTGAATTATTGAGCAATAAAGGGGATTCTATAATAGGCTAGTGGGTTTAAGATAGGATTCCAAATTTCCAGAGTTTATAGTATCGTTGTCACGTCATTTACCAAGTCAAATCATGCATCAAAAAATCGCAGTTCTAGATTTCGGAGGTCAATATGCGCATCTTATCGCTAATCGTGTACGTCGCTTAGGTGTATATAGTGAAATTTTGGATAACGAAACTCCGGTAGATCAATTAAAAAAATACAAAGGAATTATTCTTTCTGGAGGTCCCATGAGTGTTAATTACGAATCCGCTCCAAAATGCGATCCGAGGATTTTTGAGTTAGGAGTTCCTATTCTTGGAATTTGCTACGGACATCAATTAATGCAACATATGCTTCATGGAGTAGTCGTACCCGGGCGTACTCAGGAATATGGATTAGCTGAATTAGAGGTGCTAAATCCAATTGGAATTCTTGAAGGCATAAAATCTCCTTCCCGCGTATGGATGTCTCATTTTGATGTGGTAAAGGAGCTCGCTGAAGGATTCGAAATAATTGGTTCAACTCCTGACTGTCCAACTACAGCACTGGCAAACATCAATAAAAATTTTTATGGAATTCAGTTCCACACAGAGGTTACTCATACTGAAGAAGGAATGAAAATATTGGATAATTTTCTCAATATCTGTCAGGTAAGTCGTGACTGGAGCATTGAACAATTTATCGAAGAGGAAATTGCAGAAATTAAAACTAAAATCGGAGATAAAAAAGTTTTTCTTCTCGTCTCTGGTGGCGTTGATTCAACTGTATGTTTTGCATTACTCGAAAAAGCTTTAGGTACGGGTAGAGTTTATGGAATGCTTGTAGATACGGGCTTAATGCGTCTAGATGAAGCCGAAAAAGTCGAAAAATATTTAGCAAAAGCGGGTTTCACTAATCTCCATGTAGCTGATAAGAAAGATCAGTTTTTGCAGGCATTAGATGGTGTATCAGACCCAGAAGAGAAGAGAAAAATAATCGGAGATATGTTCTGGCAAGTCAAAGAAGAGGTGGCTGAAGAACTTGGTCTTAATCCAGACGAATGGATAATGGGACAAGGCACAATTTATCCGGATACAATTGAAACAGGTGGCACAAAACATGCTGATAAAATCAAAACTCATCACAACCGAGTCGACCTTGTGCAGGAAATGATAGCGGCGGGAAAAGTTATAGAACCTATCGCGCAATTATATAAAGATGAGGTCAGGGAGCTTGGTGAAAAACTCGGTTTGTCTCATGATTTGGTCTGGCGCCAGCCTTTTCCTGGCCCCGGTCTTGGCGTACGCATGTTGTGCGCAAATTCGAAATCCGAATATCGAAACTCGAAACAATTCACAAATCTCAATTCTCAAATCTCAAACTTTATCAAAGAGGAATTTAATACTGATGCCACAGCAATTGTCCTCCCAATTCAATCCGTCGGCGTACAAGGAGATGAACGAACATACCGCCACCCCGTAGCATTATTTACAGAATTACGTGATTGGAAAGAGTTGGAAAAAATATCCACAGCAATTACTAATCGATTCTCTGATGTAAATAGAGTAATGCTGACACTTTCCGGTAGTCCTGATGATTTTACTCTAAATCCATATTGCATTACAAAATCCCGCGTCGAATTATTACAAAGAGTGGATGATTATGTAAATCAAATAATGTCCGAAGCATCAGATGATTTTGGAATCTGGCAATTCCCAGTCGTTTTAGTCCCAACAAGTACAGAATCTGATAAAGAATCAATAGTACTCCGCCCAATAGTATCCACAGAAGCAATGACTGCAAGTTTTGCTGAAATCGATGAGAATGTTACTAAAAAGTTAGTCGAACGTATAAATACAGAGGAAGACATAAGTCATATCTTCTATGATCTTACGCACAAACCTCCGGGGACGATTGAGTGGGAGTGATAAATTATGCTCGGAGTACCTCGCGTGGATGAGCCCTATCGGGCGTGGATGTTACTCGATTACTCGCGTTGATGAGCTCGAATACGAGCGTGGATTATGTTTTTTTACATTAATGCTATTTTACTATGAGATGTTTTTTTACATGTAAAAAAATACAAACCAATTAGTAGTCCACTACGTAAGAAAATGTAATCCACGCGAAGCTCATCCACAGGTCTGTACTCAGACCAACATCCACGCGAAGCTCATCCACGCTCGTACTCGAGCATAATCCACAGGTCTGTACTCAGACCGCATTTGCTTTCCCAAGCCTATTATGTTAAATTATACCCCACATAATTTAGACGTGAAAAAAGAACAGATTCCAGATTTAAAGGCGCTAGCCAGATTAGCAAAAAAAGGAGACACCGAAGCTTTCGGTAGTATTTATGATGCTCTTGTTACACCGGTCTATCGATACATTTTTTATAGAGTCGATCAGCAAATTGCAGAGGACCTGACAGAGGATACTTTTTTGAAAGCATGGCAGAATTTAGGTAAATACAAAGAAACAAGCAAGACACCATTTTCCGCATGGGTTTTTAAAATCGCACATAATTTAATTTGTGATCATTATCGAAAAAATCAGCCGGTTTTAGAAATTGATGAAAATCTCCCAAGTACTCATGTTGATCTCAATCCATCTACAACAATTAATATTAAATTCAATCAAATAAAGCTTAGACAGGCTATTAATAAATTGCCTGAAAACTTCCAGCAAGTAATCGTACTAAAGTACATAAATGAGCTCGATAATGACGAAATTTCTAAAGCAACAGGGAAGTCTGAAGGCTCAATTCGTACAATACAGTTCCGGGCTCTTAAGCAATTACGTGTACTCTTAGAGGAAAAGCAGGAAGATTTTTGAAACAAAATCCATTTTTTTACGTTATAAAAAGTGGATAGGCGTGAAATATGACAAGTTGTCCAGAATATTCAATTTTTACTCACTATCCAAGCCCTTAAATAAGCTATGCAAGACATACAGGAGTCACTCCGAAATCTACCAAAGGTCAATCCATCTAAACGATTTATTGTTCAGTCAAAGAGTCGTTTGATGCATCAAATAGAATTTCAGAAAAATGAAACATGGTTTTCTGCTTTTTTAAGAAAGCTAGGTGTAGTGGCACCATCCGCAACTTTTGTATCTCAGGCGCGCATCAGGCTAATATATAGTATTCGCAGAGTACATCAGCCATTAATATCACGCTTACTGGGTTTAAATAATAAACTCTTATTCGTCAGACGACTCGCGGCTTCAACCATGATTATGATTATTGCTGTTACCGCCACTTTATTTTTTGCAGAAGGAAATCGGGTTGTAAGTGCCGCAGAAGATACATACATCGAAGTTCTGTTTGGCGATGTCACAATCAAACACGCAGACAACTTAATTTGGGATTCAGTAAATGGTCAAATAGAGCTCACAGCTGGTGATTTAATAAGGCTATCCAATGAGTCTGAAGCTGTAATTCATTTTTTTGATGATTCAGAGCTTAGATTAGCTGATAACTCCCTTCTCCTTATTGGTAAACTCGATGTAAGTCCTGCATATGCCCGCCAGGGAATCATAGAAGTATCTCTGCATGAAGGTAATGCATGGGTTCAAACACTCAATGTTGCCGATGGCTTTGCTGGTTTTACCGTGATAACGCGAGACGCAATTGCAAAAGCTGTAAATGCTACATTTGGTGTGGAATCTCATTTACAAAAACCAACAATATTCAATGTATACAGTAATAAAATTGAATTAAGCACATTACGCTCAGATACCCGCGTTATCATCGACTCAACAAAGGTTACCACTAATCAACGGGTCCAAATTACCCCAGTTGTAAATTATCCAAAAAACCCAATTGTGGTTACCAGCACTTTGTCTCAGCAGGATCTAGCCGATAGTTGGGTGCAGGCTAATTTGCAAAAAGATCATGAACATCTAATCGCGTTGCAGGAAAGTGAATTAAATAGGTTAAAACTATCTGCCGGTTCATTACCAGGGGAATTTATGTATTCTATTAAGCAGGCCAAAGAACGTCTAAAATTGGCTGTAAGTTTTGGTGAATCCAGTCTTACAGAAACTCAAATTGAAATAGCAAACAAACGTCTAAACGAGGCAATTGTCCTATTGAAGAACGGTGACAGGCAAAAGGCTATGGAGCTTTTAATGGTTTATCAAAGTATAGTTCGTGAAATTGCTGAGGCAGAGAAGGAAAATATTGCTCATTTACTTGTTACAGCTCATCAAAAATCACTAATAGCATCTTTACCTAGTGATGTATCTATTAATATGGTTAAAGAGGCACTCAATAAAACCGAAGAGTTATTTGCTGGAGATTTAATTGAAAAGGAACAGATAAGACTTGAAAATTCAGTTGAACGTTTAGCAGATATCTCATTGCTAGTTGAAGTCGGCAATATTGAAGCCGCCAAAGAAGCTTTGGTTAATCATGAACTATCTGAAAGGGCAGTTTTGGATGAAGTAAATACATTAGAAAATGAAGACGCAAAGAAGGAAATATTCAGCAATATACTGGAATTACAAAATGAAGAATTAAATCTGCTCAAATTAATTGTTGCACAAATAGAATCAGCAGGCGAAATCGACTCTCAATTTGCATCTATGATAGAAAACGCTAAAAATGATACTCAGGGTGAGGTAAGTCATACTATTGCATACATAAAACCTCTAATGCCGGAAGTTGTTCAGGAGCAAAAAGAAATTCAGGCAACAAAGTCCAATGTCCAGATGATCGTAGAAAAGGTCTACATATATAACACATGGCAGGGGCAAAAGAATCAGCTCTCTCGTCTGCTAAAACAGGAAGGTGCATATGCTAGTAATTTGGTATTTATGATTGAACTCAGAGATAGTTTGGATGGTCGCTCTCGTGATTATATTAATACTAAAATTCTTGAACTTGAAAGAATAGCACGTGAGAATAAAAGTGAAGCTATTCAAAGAAAAATTGACCAGGCGATAAGATCTAGGGTGTCCGATCAGGGGACATAAATAGCGGTTAGTAGTTAGAAGTTAGCGATTAGCTTTTTTGAGCTATCCGCTATCCGCTAGTCGCTAACCGCTATTTATCTTAAAAAAGCCGCCCCCCATCCCGCTAAGCGGGAGAGGGACGGGTTAGAGTTGAGGTTTCGGTTAATTACTTTTTCTTTTTCTTTTTCTTCTTATTTCTACACCTTTTCTTCTTCCCTTTCTTTTTGGCCTTGCTCTTTTGCTTAGCCTTGGGCATGGGCTTATACTGAGGCACAGGATCGATTATTCTTGTGCTCCTTCTGGTTAAAGGTTCAATATTAAGGCATTTAGCCTCCTGTTCAGAAGTGCCTACCCTTGTAACAGGGGAGAAGTGCCAGCCATCACCTTTGTTACCTGGCTTCCACATTTTTGATTTGCATCCGCCAATATAACCAAGGTCGATCATCTCGAAGTAGATATCCCGCCAGTTTCTAATATCGATGGCAGCATGCCCATCTCCTAAGTTACTGGGTTTTGAAGCAACGTCTTCCCTGACGGCCACTTCGCACCTTTTAAGCACCTTTTTTTCACTCCTAGTTACGTACTTACTCCAAATGTTCTTAGCTTTGCCCAAAATGCTTAGAGCTCCGCCTTTCTCCAGACATGCATGAAGATTTCTGCCCCAGACAACCAGTCTGAGGTTTTCAGGTCGGTTAAAGAACCTTCCATTCATCCATTTTCCTGTTTTCTCATATATGAGTTTTGCATCATCATATGTAAGATCAAGAGTCTTGGCCTGATACTTGCTTGCATCGATATGTGGTGCCCCATCTGGTCTGAAAACAGGTACATTTTTTGCCGTAAAAAAGTCCCGGCCTCTGCTTGTGTACCAGTTTTTATAACCGATAAAGCGGTTGATTGTAAACCACATGTTCACACCTTCGTGATGAACAAATTTCATACCCTTCTTTTTAAATGCCAGAAGTGCATCGTCGCCACCAATCTCAAGAATGCCTTTAGCATCCGCAAGTTCGATGGTATGAGCTTTGATATTCGATTCTTCAATTCTCTTTTTCGTGGCATAGGCTATTTCTATAACCTTTTCTCTAAATTCAGGTGTAGCTGGCATACCTTTGTCATCCAACTTCGCATACTCTTCGATGCTGATGTTATCAGGTAAGGTAGCAACCTTTTCAGGTACTTCTTCTACAACCTTAGTTTCCTCTCCATCATCAGAAGGAAAGTCAGGGGAATCCAAGACAAGAGGCGCGATCAGGATGCTTAAGGCACCCAGAATCGTAACGACAAAGAGGGTCGGTCCTACGCTTTTCTTTTTCATTTTCTTCTCCAAAATTTCTCCTGAGCAGTGCTCAGGTTTTAGTTGTTGTTTTACGTTACCCGAAACCTCTGACTTCCAAATGATTAACGATTTATGATTGATGATTAAAGAAATTTCCTTAATCGTAAATCTTTCAACATAAATCATAACAAGATATTATTAGTTCAAAATAAACTAGAAACAATAACATCAATATCATTTTAAAAGCCAAAGAACGAGTAACGTTTGCTGTGTTTTTAAAGATCAAATATTTGCTAAGGTCAGATTATTTGTTAGGCCCCGAGTTTTACCTCGGGGCGAGTTTTAGGTTTCGGGTTTAGATACAAATCTGCTTACCGTTAATACCGGTAATACAGATTTCTTTCTTTTTTTTCACATCTCCTTTCTTCTTTGGGGCGGGCTTCGGAGCCTCTCCCTTTTCAGGTTTTGGCTCCGTCGCAGGCCCCGAGTCAGGCTGAGATGACTGTTGAGGCTGAGGAGCATTATTAAACTTATCTTCAATCTCTTCAGGAGAAATAAGGTCAATCGTAATTCCCCTTTTCAGCCACGCCTTCTCCTGTCTTACAGCACCTTTGCGCCCCTTAAAGGTCGCATGACTTCCGCCAGTTTCCTGACGGAATATACAACTCTTAAGAGCCAATATGTCACCATCCCTGTATACAGTCGTATTCCATGGGGCAGGTTTCTCATCAGTCTCTCTCTTTTTCAGATTGGCACGGTTATAAGCTTTCAGATCCATTTTTTTCTTATAACACTTTCTAATATCCTCTCCGTACCCTTTCCATGAAAAATGAGACCCTTTACCAAAATAGCGACTACCAATTATTTTAACATGTGGACCATGTTTAGTAGCGAACTTCATAACAATATTAAGCATAAACTCTTCAGCTATGTCCGGAGAGTTCATCCACTTATGAATAACTCTTAGATTTTTCTCCCAGTTAACATTGTTCCACTTCTGAATGACATCTGGGTCATTCCGTTTCGCCTCATCTCCAACAGAAACATCATCCCATCCATCCATACATTCGCCATGATGGAAAAGTAGAATTTGTCCTTGGGCAGTTGCGAACACTGAAAGCATAAGAACAGTATTCTTAAGTCTCATTTTTTCACATTCAGTGTCAGACATGTCACTCTTACAAACCTGATCCTTCGGCTGGAGAATGTCTAAAGATCTTTTTCTCATTTCAGAGTATTTCTTACAGCCCATTCCATCTGCACAGAGTGTGTAAGAGTCAACGCTCATGATCCAGCTTGGTATGGTAATATCAAACCTTTTCATTCTTTTGATACTAGCGCTACAACCTTTGCAGTTGGTTTTAACAGGATCCACATTAATGGCTCCCATTTGCCTTCTGCTCATCGGTGGAATCGGACCATACTCTTCCTGAAAGCTGATTTTAACGATTTTTTCCTCCGCAATCTCTTCCTCCACTCCCGTGTTTTCATCATCAGAAGGAAAGTCAGGGGAATCCAAGACAAGAGGCGCGATTAGGATGCTTAAGGCACCCAAAATCGTAACGACAAAGAGGGTCGGTCCTACGCTTTTCTTTTTCATTTTCTTCTCCAAAATTTCTCCCCGCCATGCGGGGTTTTAGTTGTTGTTTTACGTTACCCGAAACCTCTGACCTCCAAAATGATTGAAGATTGATCCCGCTTAGCGGGACAACTACAAATCAACATAATTTGTGAGGCCAAAGAACGAGTAACGATTCCTGTAATTTTAAAGATCAAATTTTTTATACTGGATTGCTTTCATAGATTCGAAATTAGGTCAGAATTATTTTGATTGATAGCAAGGCACAATTTGCGAGGTAATGCCTTAGTATTCCAAGTGAATTGTAACGATGTTAACAATTATAAGAATCTGAGATAAATCGAATTTATGAGAGCAATTCAGTATGAGGTCAAATTTTTAATAGAGCCTCCGCACCGACCAAATTGGCCGATGCGGAGTCGTGTGACCCGAATTAAATCGGGAAGGTGTCCTCTGAGAAGAAAAAGTAATCAGGTAGTTCCGCTCGCCTTTTCTCTTTCTTTTCTCTCTTCGTTTTCCAGGTTCAACCTGTCAAGCGTATCGTTGCGCGTTTTGTCGCGCTGTCCGTTTACGATGATTAGGATTTTGTCTATGAGACTGTCCAGGAAGATCAGGATGAAAGCGAACAATACCCAGCCCCAATTATCGTAGTTGGAGAAGTTCTCGGCGGTAACATTACCATCAACCTTTTTTTTCTTAAGAGCGTCAATCTCAAGCTGCATCTTAGACTTCTTCTTCTCCTGAAGGGATTTGGTTACCTTATCCTGCCAGGTAAGATGTCGTTTCATCCAATCCCGGTCCCCCTTAAGGAACTCAATTTCTCTCTTCGTCTTTTCAATTTCCCCAGTGTTAACCGGTGAATTTTTCGTATTCACGGAATTGGAAGAATATCCATTATGATTTTTCTTACCACTCTTCGTCTTCGTCACTCCTACCACCACTCCAATCACGCCAGTATCCGCTTTCTTAACGGACTTCTTTTTTTTCTTCTCCGCCTGCTTTTCACCACTCGGGTTCCCAACGGTCCGTTGGGCAGTGACCTCCGCAGTTGCAAAGGACAATCCGGCGATACAGCACATGATTACCAAAAACTTTTTCATGACTTTCTCCTTTCGAGAGAATCTCAGCAGAGCCGTGCTCCACATCGTTTATTTGTTGACTACTATTCAATGACTGAATTTGTAATTTGTAAATTGTAATTCGTAATTTTCTATGTACGAAGTTAACAGTATTTCTGTATTACAACCGATATAAACTAATCAGTTTTTTATAGTAATACTGTTAAGCTGATAAAATTACAAATTACATTTTTAAAGGCATAGCCTTTAAAATAAATTACTAATTACAAATTCAGTCATTGAGTTTCTCACAAAGAGGACACCTAACTAGCAAGTCATTTTGGCCACGAATGACCTGATGACAATAGTGCTAGCCACATGGCTCTTTGTGAGGACTATTATTTAAAAGAACAAAAATTAAAGGTTGTTAGTTATTTGTTTTTTTTGTTTTTGTTTTTGCCTATTTTAGAATCCCCTTAACCCTAGTAGGGAAATGTTCAAATTTATATAAATATACTTCGTTTCACTACTTGTATTTCTATAAATTTGTCTTCATTTCGCTACGGTCTTCCTTTGGTCGCCTTGCTACATTTAGAGCACATTTCTTGCATCTGTGCCTTTATCAAGGGGGGATTTTTGTTTTTATATACTTTCTATCAATTTTTAACGGCCAATCTCTATGCTGCGTTTGCCATATCTATACCCGATGCTCCGCCACCGCTTTTTTGCTTTCTTCTGCTTGCGAGATCGATTACATTTCCTGCCTGCCCGGTGCCTTTTTCCGGTTCAACTCCTATTTCTGCAAGTTCCTTATTTCTTTCTTCCAATTGTGTTGCTATTTTTTCATTCTTTAACATTTCTCTTTCCGCAAGGTTTCTGTGTAAATTTTCGGTTGCAAGATGTGGTGCATTTTTTATTCTATTGAAACCGCCAACTACATCATCCATCGCTTGCCTTGTTCCTTTAACATATGACCACTTAGCTCTTCCAATTTCTTTTCCTACTTCAGCTAATGGTTTTAAAATTGGCCCAAGAGTATGAGTAACCGGATTCTTCAGAACATCCCATATCAAATTTCTCGTACTGCGCATCGTTTCAATTGGCTTGAATGAAGTGAAGTTATTCCAAATATCCTTAGCGTTATTAGGAATACTTGCAATTGACGCACGCACCCCTTTAACAAGAAAGTTATAAGGTGACAATAATGCTGCCATAGGCGTTCTGAACATTGCAACAAGAGATGCTTTCGGCACTTCCCAGAATCTGGTTCTTTTAATATCGTCAGCTACAGCAGTGCCAAGTGTGAACATTGGCTTAAGAGTCATATCTTTTATTCCCTTTGCTCCTTCAGCAGCCGTTTCATAAGTCCATTCCGCGCCTTTGGCAACAGCAGATACTCCTTTTGCACCAAGAGAAAGCCCCTTCATTATAATCGGTCCACCAAATATCCACGAAGCTCTTCCTGCCCATTTTTTTAAACCTCTTCCAAAGTACTTAGTCTTAAACCAGTCCATTTTAAATTCCTTCATACTATAATTCACCATACGGTTTTCTCTCCCCGTAAAGGCAGATTCTCTGTTCATCCTATGAATTGTAGTAGTGTTGTGGAACATTAGTTTGAGTTATTTAATCAGTTTGATTTTTTTATAATTGTGGAAATATATCTTTTAGATGTTTTGCAACTTCAGGAATTTGCATTATTAATTCCATTTCATCCTTAATCCCTTTCCAGTCCGCAATTATTTTCAGGATATCTTTTGTAATTTTCCTCTCTCCTCCTCCACCAATGTCTTTAGAAGAATCAATTAATGCTTCACCAAAACCATCAAGCGGATTATCTCCGCCAACCTCACAATCTTCAATTGCATTAATAACTTCATCATCACTTTTTAG
>JAUXDO010000023.1 GCA_030618315.1 Candidatus Peregrinibacteria bacterium
GGAGGTGGAGGACAGGGCTTTGGAGGATTTGATTTTGGTGGTGGTTTCAAAAATGTAAATGTCGATTTTGGAGCCGGAGGATTTGGTGATATTTTTGAAAGTTTTTTCGGTGGAGGAGGAAGACGGCAAACAGGACCTCAAAAAGGTAGTGATATTGAGATGGTAATTCAGTTAAATTTCGAGGAAGCAGTATTTGGCACAACAAAGGAAGTTGAAATATCCAGATATGAAAAATGTGAACATTGTAAAGGAAAAGGAGCAGAGCCAGGTACTGATTTAAAAACATGTAGTGATTGTTCTGGTACAGGGCAACAAGTAAAAATTCAAAGAACACCACTAGGACAGATTCAATCTGCTGTAATTTGTTCAGCATGTGAAGGAAGAGGAAAAATACCTGAGAAAAAATGCAAAAAATGCAGAGGTGAAAGCCGTATCCTAAAAACCTCAATAATTAAAGTTAAAATTCCAGCAGGTATTCATGATCAGGCAGTAATAAAATTAAAAGATAAAGGTGAAGCTGGAATCCAAGGAGGACCATATGGAGACCTATTTGTACATATCAGCATTATTCCAAGTAAAGAATTTGAAAGAATCAAAGACGATATATATACAACCGGGCATATTCATTTACTTCAGGCAGTACTCGGTGACGAAATACCTGTTAAAACGATACATGGGAATGTTACACTTAAAATCCCTGCGGGAACTGACAGCGGAAAAACTTTTAAAATTAAAGATTACGGGGTGCAGATTATAAACAGTGCCTCAAAAGGTGATCATTTCGTAAAAATTATTGTAGATATTCCCAAGAAACTATCAAAAAAAGATAAGGAATTGTACGAAAATCTAGCTAATGAATCCAAACTCGATATAAAACCACAAAATAAAGGAATATTCAACATTTAACATTTATCATTTAACAATTCGTAATTAGTAACTTGTAATTTGTAATTATTACAGTTTCACAGTTTAAATTACCAATTACCATTTACCAATTACTAACTTAAATCATACAACTTACAACTTAAAATTTTAAGATGAAATCGTCTCAGAAAAAACAATCATCCACACCTAAGCTTTTAGGATTTATCATCCTGCTATTTTTCGTATTCATGCTCGGATGGAATGTTGGAGTTAATCATACATACCAAAAACAGGGTATGGATAGTGGCAACGTCGTTAGTAGTCCATATGGTGAAACTGAAACGGTAAACATGCAAATATTTTGGGATACCTGGAACATATTAAGTGGTAAATATGTAGATCCGCATGTTCTTGATTCGCAGGAAATGATATTTGGCGCAGTAAGTGGAATGGTAAACGCATTGGAAGACCCATACACAGGTTTTATGACACCAAAAGAAAACAAAGATTTTCAAGACAGCTTAGAGGGAACACTAGAAGGTATTGGAGCAGAGCTAACAATGAGAAATGGAATGATAACCGTTATTTCTCCATTAAAAGGCTCCCCTGCGAAAGCGGCTGGTCTTAGGCCAGAAGACATTATTATTGAAGTTGATGGGCAGTCAGTAGATGAAATGACATTCGAACAAGCTGTAATGAAAATTAGAGGAGAAAAAGAAACTAGCGTCATACTGACTATTTTAAGAAAAAACTCACGAGAACCAATAAAACTATCAATAGTACGCGATAAGATAAAAGTTAACAGCGTTAACTGGGAAATGAATGATAAAATCGCAATTATTGAAATAAATCAATTCGGAAATGGAACCAGATATGAATTTAGCAAAGCAGTTAATGACATTCTAAATCAAAGACCTGAAGGAGCAATTTTAGATCTTAGATATAACGGAGGAGGATATTTAGACGGAGCAGTTGATATTGTTTCCGAATTTATTGAACAGGGAAAAGTCGTAACAATAAAAAAACGAAATCCTGAAGAAGACGAAATTATTTACACAAATGGACAAGCGCGAATAACAAACACTCCATTAGTAGTACTCATAAACAAAGGAAGTGCATCTGCATCAGAAATTGTAGCCGGAGCTATTCAGGACAATAAACGTGGATACATAATAGGAGAAACAAGTTTTGGAAAAGGAACTGTTCAGGAAGTTGAAAACCTAATTGGCGGAGCAAGCCTTCGTATTACAGTTGCTAAATGGTTCACTCCAAATGACAATAATATCAGTGAAGTCGGTATTACTCCTGATTTAATTGTGGAGCGCACAACCGAAGATTATGAAAACAACGAAGATCCACAGCTAGACGCTGCAATTGAGTATCTTGAAAACATAGAATAAGGGGTTCCTATTATAAACCCCCTAGCCCCCTTGTCAGACCTATATAGAATCCCCCATCCCCTTTATCAAGGGGAGTTTTATGGTACTTTGATAAGGATGTATATAAGCACATTTAGCATTTAGCATTAAATATCTATTACAAAATACTTCCCCTTGATAAAGGGGATGATAATTAAATAATTGAATGATAAAGGGGATTCTATAATAGACACTATGGCAAAACAATCCTATCCCCAACCTCAATATCCAATTCTTCAGCAATTCCAGCATTCAGTTCTAAAACGTATTGAGACGGTTTTGGTGACGAATAATTAATACAATCATCCGATATACAAGGTGGCACGTTTTCAGATATATGATTTATTACCAAATCCGACCCAATAAATAATATATCCAAAGAAATCATCATATTTTTCATCCAGAATGATTGTTGCTCCTCCTTTTCATAAACAAATAGCATTCCCCCATCCTCCTTAAGCGACTCACGCCCCATTAGCCCCTGCCGTTTATCCTCTTCCGCAGTCACTACCTCGACTTTAAATTGATGAATGCCTTCATCTGTCACAACTTTTACAAACTTATCTGAGCCTGAACATCCAAATAAAAAAAATGGTAAAAATATTGAAAGTAAAAATTTTAATTCGTAATTCATAATTTTTAATTCTTAATTAACATTAGTATTCCATCATCTCCATCGGGAATCATAAGCTGATCAAAACCAGTTTCATTTTTGATGGCCTCAGAAAAGTTTTTTGTCTTTTCAGGAAACAAAACCATATCATCAAAAATAACAACCGATTTTTCAGATAATTTAGGTTTAATCGCATTCCAAAAATCTAAATAACTACCTTTTTCGCCATCTACAAAAACAAAATCGAATAATAAATCGGATGGGAAGCTGTTTATCACTTCGACTGCATCACCAAAATAAAAATTGACGTAAGATTGGAGTCCGGACTCCATTAAATTCTTTTTCGCATCCTCAAAAGTTGGCTTACTGTGGTCAATTGCGTGTATTTTAGCATCAATCAATTTGGCCGATTCCGCCATCCAAATAGTCGAATATCCATTTGCACAACCTATCTCTAAAATATTTTTTGGAGCCTTAATCCGAATCAACATATTTAAAAACTGCCCCACATGTTCCGTAACATTTGGAATATCATTTTCTATTCCGTGTTTTTTGAGATCCTTTAATAAAATTTGTAATTTTGAACCCAATTAAAAATTAAAAATTAAAAATTAAAAATTCTCAATAAATTACTTAAGTAATTTATTGAGCTCTTTCTTAAACTCATCAACATCTTTAAAACTTTTATAAACACTTGCAAATCTAATGTAAGCGATATGATCCAATTTTTTCAAAGCATCCGATAGATCGTTACCAATAGTCTGACTACTAACAGTTTTCTTATTAGTTCCCCATTTTTCCTCAAGTGACGTGATCATTTCATCTATTTGGATTTGTGTAACAGGACGTTTACCGCAGGCAATCCAGACTCCCTGTTCAAGCTTTGTGCGATTATAAGGTTCAAATGTTGCATCTTTCTTTTTAACCATTAAACTGCTCATTTCACCACGCTCAAATGTCGTAAAACGCCATCCGCATTTTTCACATTCACGCCGACGCCGGATAACCTTACCTTGCTCGGTATCACGTGAATCAATTACTTTTGTATCCTCTGCTTTGCATTTTGTACAAATCATAGTTCGATTGTTAGACGTATTGATGGACATATTGATGAACGAGTTGTTATAACTATTCGTCCTTCAATACGTATTCCTATTCGTTCTTTCATTCGTTCATCTATCCATTATATTTATTATACTGCTCCAATGCATATCTGTCAGTCATACCTGCAATATAATCTTTTACAACGACATACCTCTCTTCATTCTCAAGTCGCTTTGTATACTCAGAAGACATGCTATTTCCATTCTCAATGTAATAATCAAACAGGAATTTGATAATATCCATACCATGCTCATTATAATCTGTAACTAATTTGGAGTTATAGAATTTTTCAAATAAGAAATTTCTTAACTCATCAACTTTTATCTGCATATCATCAGAAAATTTTACAAGTTCAATACTTTGATTATAAACATCTTCGACTTTTTGAATATCATTTATTTCAAGAACTTTTTTTGTATTAGATACAAGGTCACTTATCATTGATTTCATTATTATTGATCTAGCTCCCGAAACATCCTTTGCAGTTTTCATAGAATCAGCCCAAAGTACCACACTATTTAATTCTTCAACTGTAAATGCGCCAGCTCTAATACCATCATCAATATCGTGATATAAATATGAAATTTCATCAGCAGCATTTACAACCTGAGCCTCAAGTGAAGGCATTTTATCATTTTGAGATTGCGGATTATCATATTCCGTTCTGTGCTTATCTAAGCCATCTAAAACCTCTTCTGATAAATTTAAATTTTCAATTTTCTTAACTGTCCATAGACTTTGTTCGTTATGTTCAAACCTGCTTCCATATTTTTCCATAATCTCATTTAATACCTCTTCACCCTTATGTCCATAAGGCGCATGACCCAAATCATGAGCCAAAGCAATTGCATTTGCCAAATCTTTATTAAGATTTAATCTACCGGCGATATCAATAGAATTTGTGGCCACATATAGAGTGTGAATCAAGCGATTTCTGTAATGATCTCCATGTGCAGGACGCAAAACCTGAGTTTTATTTCCTAAACGCGAAAAAGAATTACAAAAAAGAATTCTATGACAATCAATCTGGAAACCCGTTCTATTTGGATCGTCATCTTCAACAACTCTTCTTACCGAACCAGAATCCTGAATTGCATAACTAGAAAATTCGTTTTCCATAATTATTTAGTATTTACATTAAGTGGTGATTCCAAAAATTCAATACTATGAGTTGGAAATGCGATAGTTATATTAGCCTTATCAAAAGCCACCTTTAATTCTCTAATAAATTCATGCTTCATTAAATAGTGATTAACATATTTATCGGCCTGAAGGATAACTTTAAAATTAATATTTGAATCACCAAATTCGTAGTATCGAAGTACTGGAGTAAAATCCGGAACACCATGCTTTTTTTTGCTTTGAGTTTTTTCAGCTACATCAAGAGCAAGTTTTTCGACTTTTTTAAGATCACTGCCATAAGAAACTCCACAGTAAACAATAAAACTGCTTTTATTTTGAGGTTCATTGTAATTAGTAATATTACTATCGGCAATTTTAGAGTTTGGAATTTTGACCAGATTATTATTCCACAATCTAATCGTAGTATTCCTCCACTCAACTGCAACTATATACCCTTTTAAACCTGTATCAATTTCAATATAGTCACCTGGCTGTACAAAGCCATCTGCAGATAAATATAGGCCAGAGAAATAGTTTGATAGGGTTGGCTGAATAGCTAAACCTACGGCTAAACCTCCAATACCCAAACTGGCTACAAGAGGACTAATTGATATGCCTACCGCCTGAAGGATAAAGATTAATCCTAAGAAATAAATCAATGCATTCGTGATTTTTCGAATAGTAAGGATAAAACCAGCTTGTTTCTTTTTTATTTTTTTTGTTTTAGTAGTAAATTCAAATAAAATCGTGCTAAATTTTATAGTTACAATAATCAGAATTAATATAAATCCGATTTGAGTTACAATTTTTACAATTGCATGATAATCAGCCAGAATCTCCAAAGAAGTAAGTGCTAAATAAAAACCACCGAGCACCACCCCCCAATAAACAGGCTTTTGAGCAGTTTCTACCAAAGCATCATCTAATTCGTTCTTAGTTTTTGCTGCTAAACGAAATAAAATTTTCGTAAAAATAAAGGTAACAAAATGGGCTACGATAAATGTAGCTGCCAAAAAGAAAATAAAATCTATAATACTTTCGTATTGAAAATATAATGAGTATATTAAGTCCATATTTTTATAATTTATTAGGAAAAATGCGTATTAAAACTAACACATTTATCAATGAAATTCCAATAAACAAACTGTACCCCTGAAAGTGCGAATAATTATTCGCACTTTCAGGGGAATTGTAATTAATTATATGTATTCCATATCACGTTTGAATTTTGAAAATTGTACTTTGGATTTTGTTTGGAATTTAGGATTTGAGATTTGGAATTTATTGTAGTATCGTTACATCGTTACCTCGTCACAACGTCATCAATATGCATAAACTAGAAATTCGAAGACAGCTCATTCATATACTGTACGGACCACTGTTGGTTGCTCTGCATTATTATCAAATAATTGATATCAATCTGTTACTCGGAATGATTATTGGCGGATCAGTTGCTTCATACCTAATAAAACGCGAGCGACTTAATATAGTTTCTAAAATTCTGTCATTTTTTGAACGTGATCATCATATGCAGAATTTTCCGGGACGAGGAATTTTATTTTTCACAATTGGAGCATTCATATGTTTCATATTCTTTGAACCATATTTGGCTTACGCAGGCATCTTGATTTTAAGCGTAGGTGATGCATTTACAAATATTATCGGAAGGCATTTCGGAAAAATAAAAACCAAATTAAACCCTCACAAATACATAGAAGGAACAATCGTCGGCATTTTAGTCTCAATTCCAATCGCTTTCTACTTTGTTCCAAATCTTTTCGCAGCGATATCAGCCGCTTGCGTAGCTATGATATTAGAAATGCCTCATATTAAAATATTAGGTCTTGAAATTGATGATAATTTATTGATACCGGTAGGAGCGAGCTTTACGCTGAGTTTATTTGTATAAATGGGATGAACAAACAAGAAACAGGAAAAAAAGGTGAAGATATGGCAGTAGATTATTTGGCAAAAGAGGGATATGATATCCTGGATCGCAATTATCTAAAACGACAAGGAGAAATAGATATAATTGCATTCGATCCGAAATTTAAGGAAATTGTATTTGTTGAAGTTAAAACCAGAAAAGATTCAAAATTTGGCTACCCGGAAGAATTCGTTAGTAACAGAAAGATTGAAAAAATTGAGACAACGGGCAATATTTGGTTAGATGAAAACAACAAAATTGATACATTTTGGAGAATTGATATAATAGCAATTGAGCTAGACTATAATCCGCCAAAAATTGAGCACTTAAAAAATATTACTCAGGAAGACGAATCATAATGATTGAATTTATGTGTTATCTTGTCCAACTGTTATATACTGCACTACTTAACACGTAATTTGTAAATTGTAACTTGTAATTTTATAAGTAACAATTAGCCAATACACAAACTTAAATATAAATAAGAAATTAATTTATTAATTAACTTGTGTATCACTAAGCTACTTATGGCCAAATACTTAGAAAATTTCAAATTACTAATTACAAATTACCAAAATAAATGACCCAATACATACGAAAAATTTTAATTGTCATAGTAGTACTTACGCTTATTGTATTAGTAAGCATTTGGGTATACGCATTTGATAAGGGAAAAATTGAGGTAACAACAGGCCTTGATAATTACAAAATAACTATAGATGAACAAATTGCATTTTGTAACAACGACCCATGCATAATAGAAGCAAAAAGTAATATCCATAATGTTCGTTTTGAAAAAGAAAGCTACAATCAAATTACAAGTACTGTGTATGTAAAAAGAGGTGAAACAACTCCGGTTCCTTTAGAGCCAAAAAAAACAATAACTTTACAGCCAAGTGATGTTGTTAAGGATATTAAGAGACCAAAACTTCCTGCTCCACCAAATTTTGATTCAAAATATTCAGCTATTGCGTATAGTTGGAATGAAAATAGAGATAAATATTTATTTTTGGATGAAGAAGATGATAGGTTAAAAATAATCGACAAAGAGGGGGAGATAACTCTTGTTACAACGCTGAAAAATATTGAAAGTCCGATTGATTTTTATTGGTCATCAGATGAAAAACGAATATTGGTAAATAAAGATAATGATTTTTATTTTATAGATGTACAACTAGGCTCAAGAAAAAAATACGTGATTGATTTTGACCCGGAATATGTTTTATGGTCACCAAAAAATGACTATATACTGCTAAATGATAAGGAAAAATCAATGTATAGAATAGACTGGAACAAGCAAAACTATATTGAACCTCTTAATACAAAACTGGATTTATCACTAAGTGTATGGGTAAATGATGACCAATTACTAATATATATAGCTGATGAAGATGTAAATAAGACAAATATTTTCCTATTTAATCCACAAACATTCACAAGAGAGCAGTTAACTCAAAAATTTGACTTCCCCGTTGATGATATTTATTATGATTCGGAAATAAACACTGGATTCCTGCATGATTCAGGGGAAAACCAATGGTATAAATTAGAATTATGAAAAAACAAAAACAATTATTAATAATATTGGCGGTGTTGATATCACTAACTTCTTTGATGTTTTTTAATGCAAAAGCCGATGTTAGAGAGGGGCAAATTCAAATTGAAAAACCAGATAGTGTTAGAGCTATATATTTAACCGCTTATACTGTTTCATCCACACGTTTTCCGGATATCATAATGCAATTAAAAGAAAGTGGTGGAAATGCGGTTGTAATTGACATTGAGCACGGTGGTGGAAAACTAGCCTTCGAACCAAAAAATGAATTTGTTAAATCAATAAACTCAGGAACTGCAACACTTAATAATCTAAAAGAAATTGTTAACTACCTTCATAACCAAGGAGTATATGTAATTGCCAGACAGGTGATTTTTAATGACCCATACGCTTCGGTACGCAGACCGGACTGGAGAATTAGATATAAATGGGGAGGTGGTCTTTATGATTACAGATGGCTGGATCCATCCAGGCCGAGTGTACAGAACTACAATTTACTTATGATGGATGAAGTCGCACAATTTGGCTTCGATGAAATCCAATTTGACTACATAAGATTCCCTGCCGCAAATCATAATTATTTGGATTATTGGTACAATGAAGAACAATTTAAAAATAGTGACGTTATTAATCATTTTCTACAGCGTGCAAGTGTAATAGCGGATAAGAATGATGTTGATTTGAGCGTTGATACATTTGGCGGAGTGGTTTGGGGAGACGTAGATTGGAGAATTGTAGGTCAATCTATTCCGGAAATGGCAAAAATTGTAGATGTAATATATCCAATGACGTATCCATCTCATTACAGCCCGGGCTATTATGGTATTTACAACATGTACTATGCCCCATATGACATTGTTTATGAGTCAATTAAAAGGTTTGTGGAACAAGCAGACGGTAATGCGGAAATAAGGCCTTATATACAAGGCTTTGCCTTAAAAACTACTAATTTTGGTGGTAAATACATAGGCGATCAAATTCAGGCAGGATACGATGCAGGAGCCACAGGTTTTGCAATCTGGAATGCCCGAAATAGCTATACGTATAGCTGGAGTACTTTGGGGATGGAGCCGACACCTATCGTTGATATTGCTAATACTATCACTGATTGATTAATAGCGGTTAGAAACTAGCGATTAGCGAGTAGCTTAAAAAGCTAACCGCTAGCAGCTAACCGCTAACCGCTATTTATTCAACCTCACCAAAAAAAGAGTTACACATCAATATCATCAAATGCCAAATGATAAATATTACCTCTTAGCCCACTGTGGAGCGCGACGAGCTTTTTTCAAACCAAATTTCTTACGTTCTTTAGTTCTGGAATCACGTGTTAAAAAGCCAGCAGTTTTTAAAACTTTTCGAAGTTCCGGATCATATTCTAAAAGAGCTTTTGCAATACCATGTCTAATTGCATCAGATTGTGAGCTAACACCTCCTCCGACTACTAAAGCTGTTATATCGAATAACTTCATAGCATTAGCTAACTTTAGAGGAGCTTTAATATTGCCGATCAAAGTACCAAAGAAATACTCATCAACTGGAGAATTATTAACAATAATTTCACCTTTTCCATTTTCATATAACCGCACACGAGCAATAGAAGTCTTACGCTTTCCATTTGCATAGAAATAATTACCTTTTCGTTTCATTAGGTTATTTTCTTCTTTATCGGTGGTTGTAGATTTCTTATCTTCAGCCATATGTGAAATTAAATGTTAAGTGTAATAGGATTCTGACCAGAATGAGGATGCTCTGATCCGGCATATATATTCAACTTTGCAAGAATGAATTTCTTTAAACGATTTTTAGGAATCATACCGGACACTGCTTCATCCAAAATTCTTTTTGGATTAATCTCCTGAACTGTTTTAAAAGGTTTTCGACGTAAATGACCCAAATAACCAGTATGATGTATATATTCCTTCTGTTCCTCTTTCTTTCCGGTTAATCTGATCTTTTCAGCATTGATAACCACAACATAATCACCCATATCAACATGAGGAGCAAAAGTAGGTTTGTTCTTACCACGTAATATAACAGCAATTTCTGTTGCAAGTCTTCCAAGCACTTTATCAGTAGCATCTACCAAATACCACTTTCTGTCGTCTTTAGCCGGAGATTTAGGAGTAAATGTTTTCATTATTTGAATTAATTTCGTTACGTGACTTATTTTATATTATTAGCGATACCTTACTCGTAATTTGTAACTTGTAACTTGTAATTTTACTGATTGTCAGTTTAATTACAAATTACGAATTACTAATTACATCTATCGTATTATGTTAACAGTGGACAAAATACAAAAACTATATTAACTCAATCTGTACTATTGGTGCAGAATCACCTGCTCTAAAACCTAGAGGAATAACTCTTAAGAAACCTGAATTACGATCTTTATATCGTTCTAAGAGTTCGCGAATTAATTTTTTAGATGCGTTTTTATCAGATAAATATGAATTTAACGCACGCATAGCAACCGGTAATGATTGTTTCTTTGAATTGGATATTAATTTCTCAACAATTGGTTTAACAACTTTAGCTTTTGACTTAGTAGTTTTAATTTTTTCATACAAAATAATTGATGTTGCCATGTTTCTCAGCATTGCATCCAAATGCGCTTTATTTCTATTCAGCCGTTTTGATTTAACTCTATGTCTCATAATTTAGTTGAAAGTTGTACGATTTATATTTTTAACGTTGTAAGTTGTAGGTTGTAGGTTGTAAGTTGTATGTTGTAGGTTGTATGATTTAAGTTATATTATAGGTCCTTAATCTTTCAACGTACAACTTAAATCATTCTTACAAGGTTCCATCATCTGTTAAAGCAAGACCACGTGGTGATAATGCATCAGCAACTTCCGTCATAGCTTTCTTACCGAATCCACGGAAATTACCAAGTTTACTAGGACTACATTTAACAAGCTGTTCAATAGAACCAATACCCCCGTTAATCAAAGCATTAAGTGTTCGAGGTGAAAAATTCAGAATCTCAATCGGTGTATATGTTTCTTTCTTTGACTCTTCTTCAATTTCTTCAAGCTCTTTTTCTTTAACTGTCTGAACATCACTTCTGAATTCCGGTTCAATATCATCTTCTTCCATCAGGAACAAATCAAAATATGATTTTAATACGCTTGATGCAAATTTTAGAGCTTCTTCCGGACTAATTGAACCATTTGTTTCAATATCGATTGTTAATTTGTCCAAATCTGTCATTTGTCCGACACGAGTACTGGTTATGTCATATCGAATCTTCTTAACAGGAGAATAAATAGCATCAATTTGAATAAGTCCAATATCTTTCTTGCTCTTTTTCTTTAGAGTTGCCGGCACATAACCTACTCCCTTCTCAACAGTCATCTCAATATTAAGCTTTGTTCCTTTTTTAGTAATAGATGTAATTCTATGTTCTGGATTTAGTATCTCGATATCACTTGAAGTATCAATAGATTTAGCAGTTACCTCACCTTCTTTGTTAACAGATAGTTTTACTGTTTCAGGATCTTTAGAATGCTTCTTAAGCTGTACCAGCTTTAAGTTCAAAAGAATATCTAAAACACTATCTTTAACACCGGTAAGAGTTGAATATTCATGAGATGCTCCCTCAATTTTGGCCGCTGTTATAGCAGCACCAGGCAAAGAAGATAGAAGTACTCTGCGGAAAGCATTACCCAAAGTCATTCCATATCCAGCAGGAAGTGGGCTAATGCTGATTACAGCATGATTTGCCTCAGCGGATTCCACCTTGATTTTAGGTAATCCAATTTCTTCTTGTATGATATGCATAAATATATGAGGTTAAAAATTTAACGTGAGTAAAACTCAACAATTAACTGGCTATTAATACTCTTTTCCAAATCGTCTGTTTCGGGAAGAGCCAGTACTTCCACAGATAGTTTTTTTAAATCAACTGTCAGCCATTTAGGCGAATAATCTTTTAACTTATCTAAATCATTATATAGTGGTGATTTAGCAAATTTAGGTATTAACTGAATCTTATCACCAGGACGAATCGCAATAGAAGGAATATCAACACGGCGACCATTAAGTGTAAAATGACCATGTGAAACCATTTGACGAGCCTGCATTCTGGTAACTGCAAATTGAGAAACATAAATAACGTTATCTAAACGTTTTTCAAGAAGGCCTAATAAGTTCTGACCTGTATCACCTTCTTGTGCAACAGCTTTTTTAAAACAATTGCTCATTTGACGTTCAGATAAACCAAATGTAAAACGAGCCTTCTGTTTTTCATCCAATTGTCTACCATATTCACTCTTCTTTGAGAATTTCGCACCATGCATTCCAGGCTTAGACTGACGCTTTCGTAGAATTTTTGTATATTTATCGGTACCAAAGAGGTTAACTCCCAGTCTACGACATAACTTTGCTTTAGGTCCTGTATATCTCATGAATAATTAAGTTGTAAGTTGTATGATTTATGATTTACGTTTGCGTTGGCGAAGGGCGTATCGGTTTACGTCTGACGTATTACGTTTCGTCTTACGTTAGATACTAGCCATAACGCAGACGATACCGTTAGACGATACGCTTTTCGCAACCGCAAACGATGTAAATGTTAATTAAAAAATTATATTCTTCTACGTTTTTTCTTACGACAGCCATTGTGAGCCATAGGAGTAACATCGAAAATTGCATCTAATTCCAAGCCAGCTGCCTGCAATCCACGAATTGATTGTTCTCTTCCTGTCCCAACTCCTTTTACAAATATTTTTACTTTTTTAATTCCATAAGCACTGGCTTTTTCCATCAATTTTTCAGCTGTAACAGTTGCAGCATACGGAGTAGATTTACGAGAACCTTTAAACCCATTAGCTCCTGCACTTGATTGAGCAATAACATTGCCACTTTCCTCAGTTAGAGTCATTAAAGTGTTATTAAAAGATGCTGTGATATACACATTTGCACTTTCAATAGTTCTCTTAACCTTCTTGCCACTGGATTTTTTAACCTTTTGATCAGCCATATCTATAAAAAATGATAAATGTTAAATGCTAAATGATAAATGTTTTACTTCTTAGTTGCCTTTATTTTACCGCTACCCATTGTCTGTCTCTTTCCGCGTTTAGTACGCGCATTAGTTTTTGTACGCTGACCACGAACGGGCAAGCGTCTTCTATGTCGAAAACCACGATACGCCCCAGCTTCCTGAAGTCTTTTAATATCGTTTGTTGTTTGACGTCTAAGATCACCCTCAGTCACAAGTTTTGCTACAGCATCACGAATTATTTGCTCCTGTTCAGGTGTTAGATTCTCAACCTTTGTGTCTAAATCGATCTTCAACTCGTTTAGTAACTTCTTACTTACGGATCTTCCGATGCCATATATGTATGTGAGT
>JAUXDO010000082.1 GCA_030618315.1 Candidatus Peregrinibacteria bacterium
ATTTTAAATGCCTGAGTCTGCGCAAGATACAAATTGCCCATTTTTGAATTGTTGATAAAAACAGGGGTTGTTAACAGGTTTTTTTTGTCTTTTGAAGATTACTGCGCAATGTGGGTTAAACTATTTGATAACCCCTGTTAATAACTTAACAAAAGCATGAGCCGCAAGCTATAGGAGCGTTTATCTGCGTACTTCTCTGGGGGCCACAACACAATACTCAATTTGTGAGCAGGTCATGGGTGAGAGACTGTAAAGAGCTGATATAAAGCTGAATAAGGTATATACTTAATGCCAATGAAGCTTCATGAGATGATAAATTCTTCCACAAGCGGTCTGAGAGCATCTACCTAACCAGGACCATCTTCCCTGTAGCAACCTGCTCACCAGCTTTTAAAGTGAAGAAGTACATCCCAGGAGGCAACCCTTCAGCATTCCAGGTTACTTGCTGCTTTCCTGAGGATTGATATTGCCGGATAAGCTCAACTTGCTCACCAAGGTGGTTGAAGATGGATAGAGTGACTTCAGATGGTTGATCAAGCTGGTATTGGATAGTTGTTGAGGTGGAGAATGGGTTTGGGTAATATTTTGTCGAATACATAACTGGTTTTTCATCCTGAATTTCTGTATAAATCGAATCATAATAAAAAACACCCATATCACAAATACTACCGTCCGGATCGGGTGGAGAATTCGGATCACCGGCATCGATGCAGGGGGAGTTACTGGTAAGATGAAAATTGCCATACGCAGGATCAACCAGTAGTGGGTTTTCATCCAAATTTCCAGTACCAGGCCCTGCCCATTCTTCTACAAGGCTATAGTTTACCTCCACTGCACTGCCGCTATAAATATAAATACCAGGAGGTCCCGGAGCGGTGTTGTACCAGATGATATCGTTAGTAAGCGTACATGCTGCATTTCTTAAAAAGAGCCCGCCTCCTCCTAAGAGTGTAGCTTCATTCCCGTAAATCGTATTATTGAAAAACTGTGGCTGACTTGTAATTTGGTGTCCAACATATATGCCACCACCCCATGAGGCTTTGTTATTATAAATCAGGTTTCGTGAAACGATGGGATGATTATTCCAGATAGTTAAACCACCACCAAAACAAAAATCTGCTTCAAAAGTATTGTTATAAATTTCATTTTCTGAAAAATCAACAGAGTGACAATTGACCAGAGCTACGCCGCATCCTAATGCTATACTTACAGCATGTAACTCATTATCCGAGATCACATTATTTTTAATTAGTGCCCTCGTTGTTTCTCCATAATGCCCAGTTATGCATAGACCGCCGCCTGCGGTTCCATCAGAATTTACACTTAATTGCTCCACCAGATTATGTTGAATAATATTCCCTGATATAATCAGGGAATCAGGAAATCCAAGATCACACGAATACCAAATACCCCCTGCAGCTGCAATCTTTGTACTTGAATTGGCCGATACGGTATTATAGATTATTGTATTATTAGAAATTCTAGAATTACAATAAGCAATGGCAATTCCCCCACCTTTAGGCCAGTTGTTGCTAATAGCATTGTTATCTGTGATTAGGTTAGACTCAACCACTACCCATTTTTCTTCCGTACATAATCCTCCACCTATTCCTGCCCCAAATGCTTCCTCTTCATTTTCTACCGTATTATTTGTAATAAAGTTATGACAAATTTTCGCCCCACTACTTTCAATGGCAATTCCTCCACCTGCTATTATCTCCTCAAAACCTACCCGGGGAGGAAATTTTGTGCCGGAACCTCCTGTAATAGTGAAACCAAGAATGACTGAAGTGGAGTCCTCACCAGAGAAAAAACATACTACCGAACTACTGTCCGGATGAGCAGGCTCACTTCCATCGATAATAGTATTGTAAATATGGGCACTGTCTTTTTCAAGAAGGTATTTGCTTGCAATTGTAATTGCTTTTCCCAGAAAGTTGATGTTTTCGAAATAGGTTCCCTGATCCACCAGAACAGTGTCTCCAGTGCTGGCTGCATCAATCCCAGATTGTATGCTTGGGTAATCCTCAGGGATGTTGATTATCTGACTGTAAATAAATATTGGAATCAATACGGAAAATAGAAGGGTTAATTTTTTCATGATAGTGTGTTTTGGTTAGTAGCTATAAAGATACTGCTATGAGAGCCAAAAGTCAAGTTTTGAGGGCATTAGTTCCAGGAAAAGTGGTGTTCCGGTAAACAACTCAGCAATTTCACCGCCAAAGTACATCACCAGCCTGCATTCCCGATATGGATTAGTTCATTATTTTTCTATTTGCAGGCAGGTAATGCATCCTGCGGACAAGCTTTGTCACAGAAATTGCGATCTCGTTGCTTCCCGTCACACGGAACTCCCAATCTATCCAAATAGCTTCGTTCCTCAGCCAATTGTAAATCTTTACGTTCCTTATTGCTTATGCTCGCCTGCGGATCGCTCGGACTGCGGCTGTCACTATTGTTGAACCTTTGATACGCCTTAGAAATCAACAATACCGCCAGCCTGGCGTTTCCAACGATGCTGTCTGCTGATTTCGTACCTCAATCGCGGCATCCAGCTTCCTCGCTCAACTCGCGGCGGCGAGCGTAGAGGAGACAGAAGGTGTTGATGATTTGGATGGAGAGGGGCAAGTGTTTAGTTCAACACTCAGCACATATTCGGCTAAGGCCGAAAACGATGCTTAATTGTTATGTTTATTTTAAAAACACCTCTTCGCGTTTACTCCTTTTAGCAAATTAAAAAGGCATCTTTTAGACATATTTCCAAATATACCCACCAACCGATTTTCTTTTGCCAATGCAACATTTTGAGATGTTAGTAGTAGCCCCGTTTATTTCTTTCGCTGCGAGAGAAATGCTTTCAAACGTCTTCAGGTAAGTCCCATCTAAAGTGAATTGACTAACTTTTCTTCTAGATTTATATTCCACTGGAGCTATAGGACCTTCTCCTTCAATTTCATCTGAATAACGCCATATGAATCCTCCAATTTGATGGATTGAAGTCATTTTTTTACAACATTTACCAATACTGGAGTTGTTTAATTTTAATGTTCTTGATGCTTCTGATATAGAATTCCACCTTTTTATAAATTCTCCTCCAAGTGAGTATTGATTAATCTTTCTAGTTAATTTACTTATAAACGCCTTAATATTTCCACAATCTTTGTTCTCATAAAAATCTCTCCATATAAATCCTCCACAAGTTGGCTTAATTCCTTTAACACAGTTCTGTATAGTTTTATACGATAAGTTCAATTCTTCACTAGCTTGAACTATTGCATACCATGTTTTTATAAAACTACCATCTAATTCGTATTGATTTATTTTCTTATAGCTTGACCCGCCAAGTCCTCCTTGGTGTATATTGTAACCAACACCACTGTCTAAGGCTTTTTGTTCCTTGATTATATTCTTCTCTATCTCATCTAAATATTCGCGAGAATCTGAAAATTCAATTATTTCAAATTTAAAATTGTCCTTACCATATTTACTAAATGCTTTATTAATTAGTACTCCAGAACCTTTGTACCCATCTTTTAGATTATTTGTCGAATGCTGACCAATATAGATTTTACCATTTATCAAATTTGTTGTCCGGTAAACAAACATGTATTTCTTTTTAATTTTCCTGAAATTCTTTTTCAGAAGATCCTTTTCCCATGTTGATTTAATTCGGTTACAAGTATTGCACCCTTGACCTGATAGATGTTTTTGTGGAGATTGCAAAAAGCTTTTATTACACCTTGTACATAGGATTCGTATTTTGGTTTTACGATTGGTATATCCATCTTTTGGATATTCATACAAGTTTTGATGTACTTTATAAGCTTCCTCTAAAAACTCTTTATAAGATTTTGTCCTAGTCTTAGCTGCATTTTCGATACGACATTCCTTGCATCCTCTTCCTCTTAAATGATTTGTTGCGTACGATTGCTCTATTCTGCCATGAATTTTGCAGATGTACTCAATAGGTTTTCTTGCTCCATTATACTTGGTTATTGTATAATCGTACGTATCGCCAAAGATTGCTTTAGCCTCTTTAATAAATTGAGCCGTTGTTTTCGTTCTTGACATATTAATTACAACGTACTATGGAATCAAAAATTCCAATTCATGGTTACTTTGAAAATATTACAGTATTAAACATAACGGTTTGCAAATATGGCCCGTAGCCGTTTGTTTGCTGGATTTTTATTGATTAATCGTATGTTTATTTTACTTCTCATTTTTCTTAATAATTGCTAACCGGCTATGGGGTATGATTTGCTGTTAGCCACCGTGGTTTTTTACTTTTTTTATTCTTATTGATTTACTAAACAAATCCATTCTGTCGAAGAAAGTTAAAAAGAAAACCTCCTCAAAAGAACTTTTTGAAAACTTCTTTTCAATTAATTTAAATATTTCCTCATCTTGGTAAAGTAATTCGAATCTATCTGCCCAAATCAATAAAAACTCAGATTTGCCATTATTTTTTCTTTTGTAAATTGTTTCTATTCCCTTAAGTACTTCTTCGTGAGCGAAGAAATTATTATCGATTTCATAATTTACGAAAATATTATTTTGACCTGGGAAAATTGGATGATGTCCTTTTTGAATAGGTTTGAGTGAAATCGTGGATGCTATCTTCTTTAAATTTTCTTTTTCGATAGTGATGAATATTGGTTCGATAGATTTTCTTAAAGATTCGAGATTTGATATTATACTCTCTCTTATTTTTGAGACTAAAGATTTATCTAATTTCGCTCTGTTTTTAGGAATTTCGTTTTCGTTTAATTTCGGAGGGTATATAAAAACATTCAACGGGAAATCTATCTCAAAATTTTCTGTAATTAACTTTGATATTTTTAATGACCGCTTTAACCCTACATCTTTCCTTTTAAGTAAATCGTTGAGGACTAGTTTGGTTATTTGAATTCCTTTTTCTTTTCCGTTAATTCTAATAATTGTATCTGCACCTTTATTCTCATCATTCTCATTTAGTTCAACTTTGGTTATTTCATCCCCATTCGCCAATAGTAATTGAGTAAAAAGCATAGTCAATGCAAATTCAGCTTTTCTTTTATCGATTGGCATCACTTTCGAAATCGGTTCTGGAGGTAACGGAGAACTCATGAATTTGAAACTACTTCCGCCAATCTTATTTTCAATAATTTCTTTGTTCATGTTTTTTCTTTCCACATGGTGGCTAACGTTAGTCCGTCTAAAAAGCCTCTGTTTTGATTAATTTTTGGTTAAATATAAGGATGTTTAACGGACTATTAATAAATAGAACCACTAGCTCAGTAGATTCCTGATGCAAAACATGACGATCCCTAAAAAGTAACTTATACGCCCTTTTTCAACCAAAACACCACGTAGGCCATACCCAGCAGCACATCTGTCCCCGAGCAAAATGTCCTACACTCTTAAAGGTATGTAGACATTCTCCCAGGGGACACCACGACAGTTGCCCGGACGTTAGCCGGTCGGTAGAAGTCGGAGGCCAAGCGGTCTTAGGAAGACAACATCA